>NZ_JBISAI010000004.1:63604-71047 GCF_044391605.1 Kitasatospora sp. NPDC018619 | reverse complement strand
CCGCGGGGGGGGGGGGGGGGGGGGGGGGGGGGGGGGGGGGGGGGGGGGGGGGGGGGGGGCGGGGGGGGGGGGGGGGGGGGCCCCCCCCCCCCCCCCCCCCCCCCCCCCCCCGCCTCGTCGCGCGGCTTCGGCGTGGCCGCTCCCCCCGACACCCCGGCAAACCCGCCGATTCCCCCCTGGCCAACACCCTCCGGCGAGAGCGGTCCGCACAGGCCCCGGCGAGCCCCCACCTCCGGGGACGTCGTTGATCTCAAACTAACAAACCGCGTGGTTGGTTTGTCAATAGCGGAATCCACGAAACGTCCACATCGTGACGAGGTGCTCCGAGGCGCCCGACAGGCCTGGGACCAGCAGTTTGTCCCGCCGTCGGGGGCGCCGACCGCCCGGGTGGCCCGTCTCGGGGTCCGGTGGATGCTGGCGGCGGCCACCCTGGAATCCGACATTCCGAGCATCATGCCAGTACGCACTGACACCGTGCAGGTGCCCAGCGGAGCCGGGGCGGGTGGCGGCCGGGGAGCGGGCTCAGCGCAGCAGCCGGCGCTCCTTCGCCACCGCCACCGCGCCCGCCCTGGTGTCCACGCCCAACTTGTCGTAGATCCGGCCCAGGTGGGTCTTCACCGTCGCCTCGCTGATGAACAGCGCCCGGGCGATCTCCCGGTTGCCCAGCCCCTGCGCCAGCTGTCCGAGGATGTCCTGCTCGCGCTCGGTGAGCTGCCGCGCGGGCGCGCGCATCTGCGCCATCACCCGGGAGGCGACCGGCGGTGAGAGCACCGTACGGCCCTGCGCGGCAGCGTGCACGGCGGCGAACAACTCCTCCGGCCGCTCGGCCTTCAACAGGTAGCCGGTGGCGCCGGCGGCGATCGCCCGGGTGATGTCGGCGTCGGTGTCGTAGGTGGTGAGCACCAGGACGTGCGGCCCGCCCGCGGAGGCGGTGATCCGCCGGGTGGCCTCCACGCCGTCGATGCCGTCGCCGAGCTGGAGGTCCATCAGGACGACCTGCGGCGCCAGCCGGTCGGCCAGGGCGACGGCCTCCTCGCCGGTGCTGGCCTCGCCGACCACCTCGATGTCGCCGGCGCTCGCCAGCAGCGCCAGCAGCCCGGCACGCACCACGGCGTGGTCGTCGCAGACCAGCAGCCGGACGGGGGCCGGGCGGTCGGGCGTCGGGCGGTCGGGAGGCGTGCTCATCGGCGCTCCAGGGTCGTCGCGGTTCGGGCATGGCGCTTCCGGGATCGTCGCGCTCCCGGGAGCGTCGCGCCTCCGGGCTCACCGTGGTTCCGGGCCCGTCGCGCCTCCGGGCTCACCGGTCGCCCAGGGGGATCGCGGCGGAGACGACGGTGCCCTCGCCGGGCGCGCTCTCCACGGTCAGCCTGCCACCCAGCTGCCGCAGCCGGGCGCGCATCGCCGGCAGGCCGTACCCGCGCCCGCCGCCGGCCCCGCCCGCCGCCGGGTCGAAGCCCTGCCCGTCGTCGGCGACGTCCATCACGGCCTGGTCGCCGAGGAAGGACAGCGTGATCGCGGCGGTCGACGCTCCGGCGTGCTCGCGGACGTTGGCCAGCGCGCCCTGGGCGATCCGCAGCAGCGCGGACTGCGCGGCGGCGGGCAGCGGCACGGGGGTGCCGTCCAGGTGGAAGCGGACCGGCAGCCCGCTCTCGGCGGACTCCCGCTCGGCCAGCGCCCGCAGCGCCCGGTCGAGGGTACGGCCGTCGGACAGCTCCGCCGGGGCGAGGTCGTGGACGAAGCGGCGGGCCTCGGCCAGGTTCCGGGCGGCCACCTCGGCGGCGGTGCGGACGTGGGTGCGGGCGGTCGCCGGGTGGGTGTCCCAGGTGCGTTCGGCGGCCTGGAGCAGCATCTGCTGGCTGGACAGGCCCTGCGCCAGGGTGTCGTGGATCTCCATCGCCAGCCGCTCGCGCTCGGCCAGGGTGCCCTCCCGCCGCTCGGTGGCGGCGAGTTCGCGCCGGGTGCGGACCAGGTCGGCGATCAGCGCGCGCTGCCGGGCGGCCTGCCGGTTCATGACGAGGAAGACGCCGGTGGCGAGCCCGGCCACCGCGGGCGGCAGCAGGACGAGCGTGGCGTCGGTGCTGCCGGGCAGCCGGATCTCGGCGCTCACCACCAGCACGGTCAGCGCGCCGACCAGCGGGATCGCCGCCTTCGCGGGCAGTGCCCGCAGCGCGGTGTAGATCAGCGGGACGGCGCACCAGGCGAAGCTGGGCGCGAGCAGGACCAGCACCACCCAGAGCGCCACCACCAGCGCCAGCGCCCACCGGCGGTGCCGGTCCGGGGCGGCCGGCCGGCGGTGGTCGAGCCAGGACCCGGCCGGCTGGGCGACCGCGAGGGCGGCGCTCAGCCCGACCACCCAGGGCGCCTGGGCGCTGCCGGCGTGGTGGGTGAGGTAGCGGCTGAGCGCGGCGGCGAGCAGCAGCAGGAAGGCGGAGCCCAGCAGCAGTGCGAGCCGGCCGGCGTCCGGATCGCCTGCCCCGGGGCCGAGCAGGCCGGGCGGACCGGGCGGACCGGTCGGGCGGGGCTGCTGCACGGGTGGCTCCTGGCTGGACGGGTGGTGCGTGCGCGGGTGGTGCCTGTGCGGGCGGTACCTGCCCGGGCGGTGCGCGCTGCGCGCGGGCGGCACCGGCCCGCCCCGGCAGCCCCGACCGGCAACGGCCCGGCCCGACCGGCCCGACCGCCACCGACCTGCGTCGATCCCTCGATGCTGACCCGTCCGGCCTGGGGCCGCATCAGCCGATCGGTTGACGCCGCCGTCCTCCATCATGCCCGGCCGCCCGCGCCGGACCGCCGATGCCGCGGCCCCTTCCCCGGGCGGAGGATCGAAGCACGCCGCCGGACGATCCCCCCGCCGGTCCGGCGGCCCCCGTACCCCCTCGCCCCACCCCGCCGATCCGCTGAGGAGCTGGACCATGAAGAAGACCTCCGTGCGCACCCGGGTGCTGACCGGCACCGTCGCCGCCGCCGCGCTCGCCGCCGCCACCGTGGGCGCCGTCTCGGCCAGCGCCGAGTCCACCGACACCCCGGCCGCCCCGGTCGCGGCGAAGGCCGACACCCAGAACAAGAACCTGGCCGCCTCCAGCGGTCTGACCATCGACGCCGCGACCCGCGCCGCCCAGGCCGCCCTGGACGCGGCCACCAAGGCCGGCCAGCACGTGTCCGTCGCGGTGGTCGACCGCGACGGGGTGACCCGGGTCCTGCTGAAGGGCGACGGCGCTGGCCCGCAGGCCCCGGTCTCGGCCGAGCGCAAGGCCTTCACCGCGGTGTCCTGGAACGCCCCGACCTCGGAGCTGGCCAAGCGCCTGGCCCAGGCCCCGAACCTGAAGGACATCCCGGGCACGCTGTTCCTGGCCGGCGGTGCCCCGATCCAGTCGAAGGGCGCTCCGATCGCGGCCGTCGGTGTCGCGGGCGCGCCCAGCGGCGACCTGGACGAGCAGTTCGCGCAGGCGGGCGTCGCCGAGCTGGCGAAGTGACCGCCGGCCCGGCCGCCCCGCCCCGCACGGGCGCGGGGCGGCCGGGCCGTTGGTCTCGTTCGGGTGAACGCCGGGAGGGTCGCCGCAGAACACGGGATGACCCTTCGAAAAGCCGGTGCCGCTGTCAGTGCCGCGTGGCAGGCTTCCCGGTATGACGGCGTGGACCCTCAACGACATCGAACGTGCGATCCGCTCCTCCTGGGGTGTCGACACCTGTGCGCCCGAGGATCTGGCCCACTGGCGTCCCGACAACCCCGCCCGCGGCCAGTGCGGGGTGACGGCGATGGTGGTGCACGACCTGCTCGGCGGCGACCTCATGATGGGCGAGGTGTACGTCGACGGCGTGCGGACGGACCTCCACTGGTGGAACCGCTTCGCCACCGGCTTCGAGATCGACCTCACCCGCGAGCAGTTCGGGCCGGACGAGCTGGTCGGCCCCGGCCGTCCGGTCGCCCGCCCGGCCCGCCCCGGCCGGCTCCAGGCCCAGTACGAGCTGCTGCGCGGCCGGGTGGTCGCCGAGCTGCAGCGCGGTGCGGCCGCCGACCGCTCCCGGATGCCGGCCCGCGCCTGCGCCTGAGCCGCGGCCCGGCCGTGCCGCCCCGCGGACGGACGCCCTGACGTACAGTCGGTCGCACACGAGCGGGAACCGGCGACGGGAGTGCGGGGATGACCGGGCAGACGATCGGCTTCGTGGGGCTGGGCGCGATGGGCCGCGGCATGGCCGGCAGCCTGCTGCGGGCCGGCCACGCCGTACGGGTCTGGAACCGCTCGCCCGAGCCGGTGGCCGCCCTGGTGGCCGAGGGCGCGGAGGCGGCCGGTTCGCTCGCCGAGGTGTTCGCCGCCGACACGGTGGTCTCCATGCTCGCCAACGACACGGCGGTCGAGCAGCTGCTGCTCGACCCGGCGCTGCTGGCCGGTGCGAAGGCGACCCTGCACGTCAACATGGCGACCGTCTCGCTGGCCATCGCCGAGCGGGCCGAGGCGCTGCACGCCGAGCACGGCGTCGGGTACGTCGCCGCTCCCGTCCTCGGCCGGCCGCCGGTCGCGGCGGCGGGGCGGCTGAACATCCTGGCCGCGGGGGCGCCGGCGCTGCTGGAGCGGGCCGAGCCGCTGTTCGCCGCGATGGGCGAGCGCACCTGGCACTTCGGTGCGGCTCCCCGGCAGGCCAACACGGCCAAGATCAGCGCCAACTTCCTGATCGCCTGCGCGATCGAGTCGACGGCCGAGGCGTGCAGCCTGGCCGAGGCGCACGGGATCCGGCCGACCGACCTGGTCGAGATGCTCACCGGCACGCTCTTCCCCGGGCCGGTGCACAGCGGGTACGGCGCGATGGTGGCCGAGCGCCGCTACGAGCCGGCCGGGTTCCGGCTGCCGCTCGGGCTGAAGGACGTCAACCTCGCACTGGAGGCGGGGGCCGCGCGCAACGTCCCGCTGCCCTTCGGCGGCATCCTGCGGGACGCCTTCCTGGACGCCCTGGCCCACGGCGACGGCGAGAAGGACTGGGCGGCCGTCGCCGACGTCGCCCGCCGCCGGGCCGGTCTGCCCGACTGACCGGACGGGTCGTCCGCGCACCAATCCCCGGGCGTCTCCCGGGGGTTGGCACCGGCGCGGAATAAACCGGCGTTCGACGGCTGCTCACTCCTGCGTCCGCATCCCATCCACGACGGAGGAGGCCTGATGGCCGATCAGCCGCCCGGCGCCGAGGCGCCGCGCCGTTTCCTGTTCCTCGACGCCAGTGCGCGCCCCGACGGCAACTCGGCCCGGCTCGCCCGGCTGGCCGCCGAGTCGAGCCTGCCGGCCGGTGCCGAACAGCGCTGGCTGCGGCTGGACGAGCACCCGCTGCCGCCCTTCCGGGACCTGCGGCACACCGGCGACGGCACCTACCCCGAGCCGTCCGGCCACGAGCGGACGCTGCTGGACGCCACGCTCGCCGCCACCGACCTGGTCTTCGTCGCGCCGCTGTACTGGTACTCGCTGCCGACCAGCGCCAAGCTCTACCTCGACTACTGGTCGGCCTGGTTCCGGGTGCCCGGCTCGGGGTTCCGCGACGGGATGCGCGGCGGCACCATCTGGGGCGTGACCGCCCTGGCCACCGAGGACGACAAGGCCGAGCCGCTGATCGGCACCCTCCGGCTGACCGCCGAGTACATGGGGATGCGGTGGGGCGGGGTGCTGCTGGGCACCGGCAGCCGCCCGGGCGACGTGCTGGACGACGAGCGCGCGGTGCTCGCGGCCAAGTCCTTCTTCGCGGGCTGACCCACGGACCGGCTGACCGACGGGCCGAGAGGCCGGCTGACCGCCTGAACGGCCGGGCGTGCGCACCCGCGCGCACGCCCGGCACGCGCAGCCGGTCCGTCCCGCCCGTCCCGCCCGGCACCGTCCTCCGGACGTGTACCCGTCACCCGAGGGACAGCCGCCAGGCGCGGAGCAAAAGCCCTTCTGCTGGCCAGAGTTGGGCGATTCGGACAGGCCTGTGCCGAAGTCGGATCGCAGCGTGCCACCCGGCTTCCGGAGCGGCCGGATCGTTCGGTACTCTCCGTCGGACTTTCAGCTTCGCGGGGGGTTCGTGGCGTCTGCGGCCGCCCCCTCGCGCCCGGGCCTCGCCCGGACACTTCCGTGAGGTCTCCTTGTCCATACGTCGCAGTCTTGCCTTTGCCGGAGCCGCCGCGCTCGCGTCCTCGCTGGTCCTGGCCGGCGCCCAGGGCGCCATGGCCGTCGGCGTCACCGGCACTCCGTCGGCCTCCGCCCCGGCGGCCGACAAGGCGTCGCACGCGAGCCTCGACCTCTCGCTGAACGGCGTGCCCGGCACCTTCATCGCCGGCGGCGACGCCCGCGAGTTCACCTTCAAGGTCGACAACCGGACGAAGCACGACTTCGTCTTCATCCCGCTGCTCAAGTTCAAGAGCAAGGCGGGCTCGCTCCAGGCGAAGGACCTCAAGGTCCAGTACCGCCTCCCCGGGGGCGAGTGGCAGACGGCGGTTGTCGCCCCCGACAAGAGCGGGGAGAAGAACGACTCCGTCCTGATGATGCTCGGCGCCCTCGACGGCGCCGGCAACCCGGTCGCCGACGACCTGCTGGGCGTGAACCGCGGCAAGAACGTCCCGATCAAGGTCCGGGCGTCCTTCACCGACGGCGCCCCGCTCGGCCGGGCCGGCGTCGTCCCGGTCGTCTTCGCCGCCCAGCTCGACGACACCAGCCACCAGCCGGTCGACAACGGCCACCTCAGCTGCGACGGCGGCGTGGGCTTCGTCATCAAGGCGCCCGGCGGCAAGCCGACCCCGACGCCCACCGCGACGCACACCGGCAAGCCCAGCCCGACGCCGACCCAGACCGGCAAGCCCAGCCCGACCGCGAGCGGCTCCCCGTCGGCCCCGGCGACCAACACGCCGACCACGCCGGCGACCACCACGCCGACCGAGAAGCCCACCGAGAAGCCGACGGAGAAGCCGACCGAGAAGCCCACCGAGAAGCCGACCACCCCGGCCACCGGCGAGCCCTCCGGCTCGGCCACCGCCCCGGCCCCGGCCGAGAGCGGTGGCGACACCGCCGGCCCGATCGACTTCCCGGTGGAGCCCCCGGTCATCACCCCGCCGCCGCTGACCCCGGCCGCCGTCG
Organism: Kitasatospora sp. NPDC018619; assembly: GCF_044391605.1. Taxonomy (NCBI): domain Bacteria; kingdom Bacillati; phylum Actinomycetota; class Actinomycetes; order Kitasatosporales; family Streptomycetaceae; genus Kitasatospora; species Kitasatospora sp. NPDC018619. The sequence goes on along the minus strand of NZ_JBISAI010000004.1, from coordinate 63,962 downwards.
ACAAGGCCAGGGCCGCCGCGGACGACGCCGACAAGGCCCTGGCCCAGACCGGTGGCGGCGACCACACCACCGCCATCGCGGCCACCGGCGGCGCCGTCCTGGCGGCCGGTGTCGGCACCCTGGTGCTGCTGCGCCGCCGCAAGTCCGCCCAGCAGGGCTGAGCCCGGAGCGCGTCCGGCCCGTCCCGGACGCGCTGCTCCGGGAGCCCCCCGTAGGCGCCCCCGCAGGCCCGGTGCCGCCCGCCCCGGGCGCCCCCCCCCCCCCCGGGAAGGGGGGGGGGGGGGGGGCCCGGGGGGTGTAAAGGGGGAAAAAGAATGTAACGCCCGTCGGGGGGGGGGCCCCGGGGCGTTCACACGTG
>NZ_JBISAI010000004.1:0-63594 GCF_044391605.1 Kitasatospora sp. NPDC018619 | reverse complement strand
GGCCCCCGCCCGGCCGGGGGGGGGGGGGCCCCCCCCGGGGGCCCCCCCCCCCCCCCGGGGCCCCCCCCCCGGCCCCCCCCCCCCCCCGGGGGCGGGGGGGGGGGGGGGGCGCCACGGGCGGTTCTCCTCGGTCACATAGGATGTCCGGCCGGAGGGGGGCGGCACGGCGGGGAGAGGACAGGTGCGGGTAGCACGCACGGCACGCACGGCGCGGACGACCACCGACTACGAGGCGACGACCGGACGGATAGCCGGACTGCCGCTGCGGCGGCACCACGTCCTGCTGACCGCCTGGACGGTGCTCTGGTTCTTCCTGGTCGAGCCCAGCGGCGGCTTCTCCTGGCACTACCTGCGCCAGGGCGAGCAACTGCTCTTCAGCGGCCAGCCCGACGGCGGCCTCTCGCTCTACGCCCGCCACCCGGAGCTCCAGATCGGCCCGGTGAGCCTGGCCGCGGCCCGCCTCACCGCCCCGTTCTCCCCGCACACCGGCCAGCTGCTCGCCGAGGCGGTGAGCGCCGGCCTGGGCCTGGTGATGCTGGTCGTGGTCGGCCGCACCGCCGCCCTCTACTACCTCGGCACCGGGACCAACCACCGGCGGCTCCAGCAGCGGCTGCTGATCGCCGGGCTGGCGTTCATCCCCATGTGGGTCGAGGTCTCGGTCCGCTTCGCGCACCTGGACGACGTCCTCGCGCTGTTCTTCACGACCCTCGCCGCCCACGCCCTGGCCCGCGGCAAACCCTTCCAGGTCGCGCTCTTCCTGGCGCTGGCGGTGGATTCCAAGCCCTGGGCGATCGCCTTCGCGCCGCTGCTGCTGGCACTGCCCCGGCCCGCCTGGCTGCGCACCGCGCTCTGGTTCTGCGCCCTGGTGGCCGTCGCCTGGCTGCCGTTCTACCTGGGCAACCTGGACACCATGGCGGCCGCCAAGTTCACCATCCCGAACCAGCCCGCCTCGGCACTGCGCTGGTTCGGGGTCACCGACCCGGCCACCCCCTGGTGGGACCGGCCGACCCAGTTCGCGCTCGGCATCGGGCTGGGCTGCGTCGCGGTCTGGCGCGGCCGCTGGCCGGCCGTGGTGCTGCTCGGCGCGGACGCCCGCATCCTGCTCGACCCGAGCGTCTACACGTACTACACGGCCTCGATCCTGCTCGGCACCCTGCTCTGGGACGCGGTCGGGCAGAAGCGGCTCGTCCCGTGGTGGAGCTGGATCGCGCTGGTCGCGCTGTACGGCGGCACGCTCTTCCTCCCGTCCGACGCGGCCCGGGGCTTCGTCCGGCTGGCCTTCGTGGTGGTCTCCGCCGCGTACGTGCTGTTCTGGCCCACCCAGCGGTCCCGCCGGCAGCGGCCCGGCGCGCCGGGCGCCGGCGGGGGCGCCGGCCACCGGGGCGGGCGGCGCCGGGAGCGGGTGCCGGCCGGCGCCGGGGTCTGAGGCGGGGCCCGTCCCGTCCGCGGCTTGACCCTCACGCGACGTGAGAGCGGAGAGTGGTGGCCGACCAGGGAGGAACTCCGATGACCAGTGAGGGCTACTCGGTCGGCGCCGTGGCGAAGATCGCCAAGGTGACCGTCCGCACCCTGCACCACTACGACGAGATCGGCCTGCTGGCCCCGGCGGGCCGGACCAGGTCCGGCTACCGCCGGTACGTGGACGCCGACCTCGACCGGCTGCAGCAGATCCTCTTCTACCGCGAACTCGGCTTCCCCCTGGAGGAGATCGCGGCGATCCTGGACGACGACTCGGTCAGCCCGACCGAGCACCTCCGGCGGCAGCACCGGCTGCTCACCGACCGGATCAGTCACCTCCAGGAACTCGCCTCAGCCGTCGAACACGCCATGGAGGCACGGAGAATGGGCATTCAGCTGACCCCGGAGGAGAAGTTCGAGATCTTCGGCGAGGGCTACCGGGAGGAGTGGGAGCAGGAGGCCGAGCAGCGCTGGGGCGACACCGAGGCCTGGGCCGAGTCGCAGCGCCGCACCGGCGGCTACTCCAAGGCCGACTGGCAGCGCATCCAGGCCGAGATGGCGGAGCTCAACGAGCGGCTGGCCGCGGCGGTCGCCGCCGGCGAGCCCGCGGACGGCACGGTCGCCACCGACCTCGCCGAGGAGCACCGGCAGCACATCTGCCGCAACTTCTACGACTGCACCTTCACCATCCACCGCGGCCTGGCCTGCCTGTACGTCTCGGACCAGCGCTGGACCGACACCTACGAGCAGCTCGCGCCGGGCCTGGCCCAGTGGCTGCACGACGCCATCGTGGCCAACGCGGACCGGCGCGAGGGGAAGTAGGCCGGGCCGCACCCGCGCCCGGACCCGGCCCCTCAGGCCACCCCGCGCCCGAAGGAGCGCCGGTAGGCGGTCGGGGAGGTGCGCATCACCCGGCCGAAGTGGTGCCGGAAGGTCGCGGCGCTCTCGAAGCCGACCGCCGCGGCGATCTCCTCCACCGTCCCCTCCGGCGACTCCAGCAGCGCCAGACCGGCCGCGATGCGCTGGGTGACGACCCAGCGCATCGGGCTGGTCCCGGTGCGGGCGGTGAAGTGCCGCAGGTACGAGCGGTCCGACATCCGGGCGGCCCGGGCCAGCTGCGAGATGGTCAGCGGGGACGACAGGTGGTCCAGGGCCCACCGCATGCTGCGGGCTATGCCGTCGTCCTCGCCCTCGACCGGGGGGACGGCCGCCTCGACGAACTGGGCCTGCCCGCCGTCCCGGTGCGGTGCCACCACGAAGCGGCGGGCCACCGCGTTGGCGACCTTGGCGCCGTGGTCGCGGCGGACCAGGTGCAGGCAGAGGTCGATGCCGGCCGCGCTGCCCGCGCTGGTCAGCACGTCGCCGTTGTCCACGTACAGCACGTCCGGATTGACCCGCACCGCCGGGTAGCGCTGCTGGAGCAGTTCCGCGTACCGCCAGTGGGTGGTCGCCTCGCGGCCGTCCAGCAGCCCGGCGGCGGCCAGTGCGAAGGCGCCCCCGCAGATCGACACGATCCGGGCGCCTCGCCCGTGCGCGGTGCGCAGGGCCTCGACCAGGGCGGGAGAGACGCCCCCGGCCCGCCCACCGGCAGGCGCCCCCGCGCCGCCGAACGCGTTCGCCACCCCGGGAACCACCACCGTGTCGGCCGCCGCCAGCTCGTCCAGCCCGTAGGGGGCGGTCAGCGTGAAGCCGCCCACCGCGTCCAGCGGCGTCCCGGGCCGGTCGGCGCACACCTTCAGCCCGTACCAGGGCGCCGCCAGCAGCCCGATCAGCTCGGGCCGCGCCAGCCCGAACACCTCGACCACCACGCCGAGCTCGAACGGTGCCATCCCGGGGAAGGCGTACACCGCGATGTCGTGGACCGGCTCCGGGCGCCGGCCGAGGGCCACGGGGACCGGGCCCCGCCGGGCGGCGGGGAGGCCCGCCGGGCCAAGGGCCGTACCGGTCCGGGCACCGACCGGGCCGTCGACGTTCTGCTCGGCCATGCGAACCCCCTGCTCACGGGTGTCGGAATGCCGGTGAGTGTAGCCGTCCCGACCCCTTCGGAACTTTCTTCGAACCCGCCTGCAACCTTCACGCCAGCCGCACGTCCTTTGGTACGGGGGCGGAGGGAGCCCGGCAGAGGGCGGCTGGGAAGATCCCCCCGATCACGATCTTGATCAGGTGACCTGACGGAGCGGCGGCCGCCGTCACCGTCCCGGGGGAAAGCGGAAACGCAGATGTCCATGGCCATCGGGCCGACCGTCGTGCAGGCACGGGGGCGCGGCTTCTCCATCCGAGGAGCGGTCGTCGCACTGTTCGGGGCGCAGGAGGCGGGCGAGCCGCTCGACGGTGCCACCACCGAGCAGGAGGCGAAGCAGCGCCGCTCCGGTTTCCGGCTGCTGCGCGGCGGGCGCAAGTCCGCCGAGGACCGGCCCACGCTGACCGACCTGTACCACGCCCACCGGCTCGGTCTGGTCCGGATGGCGGTCCTGCTGGTCGACCACCAGGACCTGGCCGAGGACGTCGTCCAGGACGCCTTCACCCAGCTCTACCAGCGCTACGGCGAGGAGCTGGACGACCTCGACAACGCGCTCGGCTACCTGCGCACCTCGGTGGTCAACGGCGCCCGCTCGATGCTGCGCCGACGCCGCACCGCCCGCGAGTACGTGCCGCCGCACGTGGCCGACGCCCCGTCCGCCGAGGACCACGCGGTGCTCAACGACGAGCACCGCCGGGTATTGGTGGCCCTGCAGGAGTTGACTCCCCGCCAGCGCGAGGTGCTGGTACTGCGCTACTGGTCCGACCTGTCGGAAGCGCAGATAGCCGAGACCCTGGGGCTGTCCCGGGGTGCCGTGAAGTCCACCGCCAGCCGCGCTCTGGACGCCTTGGAAAAGCACCTGGAGAAGGTTCGATGACCGACAAGCTCCCCCGCCGCACCGGCGGCGACGGTCCGGCCGAGACCCCGACGGAACGGCTGCTCCGCGAGGCGATGACGGCCCGGGCCTCCCTGGTCACCGCGGCCGGCCTGCGCCCGGCCGCTCCCCCGAAGAACCGGGTCCGCAGACTGCGCCCGGTGTACGCCGTGACGGTGCCGCTCGGCCTGGCCGCCGCGATGGCGCTCGGCGTGCTCACCTTCCACGGCGAGCCGGTCGCCCAGAACGAGGTGCCGCCGCCGGCCGCCACCCTGACCGCCGCGCCGAGCCCGACGCCCGACCCGACCGCCGAGCCCAGCCCGACGGCCGCTCCCACCGACCCGGGCACCCCCACCCAGGACGCGGAGACCGGGGCCCCGCTCGCCGACGGTGTCCCGTCCGGCACCGCCTCCGCCACCAACACCCCGACCAGTGCGGCGAGTTCGTACACCCTTCGGGGTGTGAGGTTTAAGGTCCCGGCGGGCTGGAAGGCCGTCCCGGTCGGGGACGACCGGGTCTGCGTCCTGAGCCCGGGCGCGCCGACCGACCCGCAGCAGGGCTGGGCGGCGGCGAAGTGCGAGCCGTACGGCGTCCTGGTGGTGGCCTACACCGTCGGGGACGAGCCCGACCTCGGCGGAGCGTGGCCGACGATGAACGACCTCGCCGCGCCCTCCGGTTGGGGGCACCAGCCGAACTGCCCGATCTGGGGCCGGCCGTACTTCCCGGAGAGCGGCTACTCCTCGGTCGGCGCCGCCGTGCGGACCAAGTCCACGGTGGGCGGCAAGGCCATCGACAAGACCCAGTGGAACGTCACCTGCAATCCCGGTGACACCTTCACCGCCCAGCTCTGGGGGATGGCGTCGGACCAGGTCTTCGTGGTGGCGAACGGGCTCAAGAGCGACTACCAGTCCGGCCTGACGTCCCTCGTCAACAGCCTGGACGTGAGCGGCCACAAGCCGCCGGCCTCGACCGCGCAGACCGGCAAGGACATCGCGATCACCGTCGACGGCGGCATCGGTGCCGGGCAGAAGGTGTCCAACGGCGGCACCCCGGTGACCTTCACGGTGACGTACCGGAACACCGGTTCGAAGGCCTTCGACAAGGTCGTGCCACTGGTCTACACGAAGGAGTACCCCGGCACGCCGCCGAGCGAGGTGCTCCTGGTGAACCGGGGGAAGCTGGAGCGCCAGGACGGCGGCGGCTGGACGGAGATCCCGCTCGCGGTCGGCGGGGGGATGGACTACGCGATGGTGCGGGAGAACGCGTGGTTCGCGCTCGCCCCGGGCGAGTCCAGGAAGGTGACGTACCGGATGACCCTGGACCCGGTGGACGGGCCCGGGACGATGCCGGTGGCCGTCCAGGCGACGACGCCGTACACCGGCGCCGCGCCGCTGAACGTCCTGAGCGAGGTGACCGTCCCGGTGACGGTCGTGAAGTAGCCGTCCCCGACGGGCCTTCGAGGCGCCGTGACCAGGGCCTCCCCCTGGTCGCGGCGCCTTTCGGCGTTCCGGGGAGGGCGCGCGGAAAATTCTTCGGACCCGCCTGCAACCCCCCGGCGGGATGGACGTCTGTCAGGGTGAGAGGCGGGGAGAGCGAGCCGGCGGAGCCGGGGGGCTCGGGCCGGCTCCTCGTCGGCGCGAGAGCAAGGCGCCCGATCACCCGATCACCATCACCATGACCTGTGTCCTTGGGGGGACTGTTACATGAACGCGTCCGTTATCGCCCGTATTGCGAAGATCATCCCGCTGGCCGTCGTCGCCGCCGTCGGTGTCACCGCCTGCGGCCCGACCGACGGCGGGGCCTCCGTCGCCGCCTCCGCCCCTGTCGCCGTCCCGGCCGTCACCTCCTCGGCCACCCCCGGCGCGGGCGCCGTCCCGACCACCCCCGCGACCGCCGAGGCCGCGCCGACCACCGAGGCCGCGCCGACCACCGGGGCGGCCCCGGCCGCCGGCACCCCGGCCGGGCAGGCCCCCGCGGCCGCGGTCGCCAGGACGGACGTCAAGGCCGCCGCGAAGGCCGCCGCCGAGCCCGCCGCGCCGAAGCCCGCCGCCCCGTCCGGCGCGAGCGGCATCGGCATCACCTTCGGCGGCCTGGCCGAGGGCGGGAGGATCGGGCTGAACGAGCTGGTCCCCTTCACCGTCACCTGGAAGAACAACGACGCCACGGGCACCCGCAGCGTGGCCCCGGTGGTGGCGACCCAGCAGTACGAGGGCGCGCCCTGCACCGTCCTGCTCGCGATGGCGGACGGAACCCTGGAGCGCAAGGACGCCTCCGGCTGGAAGACGCTGGACCACCTCAGCCAGGGCGGCGGGATGGACTACGCGGGCACCGCCGACGACGCGGCCTTCACCCTGGCGGCCGGCGAGAGCCGGACCATCGAGTACCGGATGCGGCTGTCCCTGGCCAACCGTCCGGGCCGGCTCGCGATCGAGGCGGACGCCCCCGTGCCGCACTCCCGGGACTACCGCGACATGGCGAGGGCCGTGCTGAACACCGCGGTCGTGGACAGCCACAGCCCGCGGCTGCTCTCGGTGATGCCGCCGGCCAAGGGCGTGATCACCACCGATCCGGTCCCGTTCAGCTTCCGGGTCTCCTCGCCGGACGGCACCGCGGGCCTGCGCCCCCGGGTGACCGTGCGCAGCTCCGCGCTGCTGACCCCGGACGACGTGACGGTGGAGGCCCGGATCGGCGACGTGTGGAAGCCGGTCGAGCTGAAGGACGACTGCGGCCTGGTCACGGTCGATCCGAACGTGCCGGGCGTCCGCGACGGCGGCACCGTCGAGTACACCTTCCGGGCCACGTTCAAGCAGGCCCCGGGGAACGGCTCCGACGTGGACATCCGGGTGAGCGCGGCGTCGGACGGCCACCAGTCGGTCGAGCGGTCCGTCCTCCTGCGCGACGCGCGCTGACACCGCACGCCCCCGAGCCGAAGGGCCCGGCCTCCCACTGCTCGGGAGGCCGGGCCCTTCGTCGTGGCGCGGTCAGGCGAGCGAGGCCATCCAGGCCTCGACGTCCTCGGCGCGGCGGGGCAGGCCGGCCGAGAGGTTCTCGTTGCCGTCGGCGGTGACCAGGATGTCGTCCTCGATCCGGACGCCGATGCCGCGGTACTCCTCCGGCACGGTCAGGTCGTCCTGCTGGAAGTACAGGCCGGGCTCCACGGTCAGCACCATGCCGGGCACCAGCAGCGCGTCGACGTGCTCCTCGCGGCGCGAGTGGGCGCAGTCGTGGACGTCCAGGCCGAGCATGTGGCCGGTGCCGTGCAGGGTCCAGCGGCGCTGGAGGCCGAGCTCCAGGACCTTCTCGACGTCGTACACCGAGGCGTCCAGCAGGCCCCAGGCGAGCAGCCGCTCGGCGAGCACGCGCTGCGAGGCCTCGTGGAAGTCGCGGAACCGGGCGCCGGGCTTCACCGCGGCGATGCCGGCCTCCTGGGCGTCGTACACGGCGTCGTAGATCCGGCGCTGGAGCTCGGTGAAGCGGCCGTCGATCGGCAGGCTGCGGGTGACGTCGGCGGTGTAGAGGGTGGCGGTCTCCACGCCCGCGTCCAGCAGCAGCAGCTCGCCCGGGCGCACGTCGCCGTCGTTGCGCACCCAGTGCAGGGTGGTGGCGTGCGGGCCGGCCGCGGCGATGGTGCCGTAGCCGACGTCGTTGCCCTCGACCCGGGCGCGGCGCCAGAAGGTGCCCTCGATCCAGCGCTCCGAGGTGGCGACGGCCTGGCCCAGCTCGCGCACCACGTCGGTGAAGCCCTTGACGGTGGCCTCGCAGGCGGCACGCAGCTCGCCGATCTCCCACGCGTCCTTGACCAGCCGCAGGCCGCTCAGGAACTCCTTGAACTCGGCGTCCCGGTCGGCGTCCAGGGCGTCGGCGAGCGCGGCCTCCAGGCCGGCGTCGTAGCCGCGGACGATGCGGGTCGGCACGGCCGGGTCGGCGGCCTTCGCCGCCAGCTCCTCGGCGGCCTTGCGCACGTCGCGGGCAGGCAGGCCGAGCAGCTGCTCCTGCTCGGCCAGGCTGTGCCGGCGGCCGACCCACAGCTCGCCGTAGCCGTCCAGCCAGAACTCGCCGTTCTCGCGGTTCGAGCGGGGCAGCAGGTAGAGCGTGAAGTCGTGGCCGGCGGCGCCGGTCGGCTCGCCGACCAGCACCGCGTCCTCGGTCTGGTCGCCGGTGAGGTGGACGTACTCGCTGGCGGCGCGGAACGCGTAGTCGGTGTCGTTGGAGCGGACCCGCAGGTTGCCGGCCGGGACGACCAGGCGCTCGCCGGGGAAGGCGGCGGACAGCCTGGCGCGGCGCTCGGCGGCGTACGGGGCCTGGGCGACGGGGGCGAGGCCGTGCAGCTCGGTGTCGGCCCAGCCGGACTTCATCGAGGCGGCGAGCTCGTCGGAGATGTCGCCGTAGAGACCGTTCTTGCGGCCCTTGTACTGCTCAGCCTCGTCGCCGCCCTCGGCCTCGGGGTTCTCGGCCACCGCGGGGGTACGGTCCTCGGTCACGTGCAACGCCTCCTTGGGGGTGGTACCGCCGCCCCTCGGGGGAGGTGTCGGGTCGCGACACGCGCGGGCGGCCGTGCGTCCATGGTACGGACGCCCGGCCGCCCGTCCGTTCCGGGTCCGAACGGTCACTCGAAGCGGGCCGCCAGCAGCATCAGGTCGTCGGTGGCCGTGCCCGCGGCCTCCGGGCCGGGGCAGACGGACAGCAGGTGGGCGCAGAGCCGGTCCGGGTCGATCCGCACGTCCCGCGAGGCGTCGGCGGCGGCCCGGCGCAGGTTGGCCTGCCCGGCGTGCAGGGTCGGGCCGCAGCGGCGGGCCAGGCCCTCGGTGTAGAGCAGCAGGGTGTCGCCGCGCTCGGCGAGGAACTCCACGCCGGGCGCCTCCCAGCAGGCCAGCATGCCGAGCGGGGCGGAGAGCGAGGTCTCCACGAACTCGGCGCCCTGCCGGCCGACCAGCACCGGCGGGCAGTGCCCGGCGCCGGCCAGGGTGATCCGGCGCTCCTCGGGCTCGATCCAGGCGTAGACGGCGGTGGCGGTGCGGGACGGCTCGGTGGTCTTGAGCAGCAGCTCCAGGTCCCCCAGGACGGAGACCGGGTCCTCGCCCTCCAGCACCGCGTACGCCCGCAGCGCGGACCGGACCCGGCCCATCGCGGCGGCCGCGCCCGGGGCGGAGCCGGGGCCCGCGCCGGGGCCGTCGCCGGACACCGAGCCGACGGTGAGGCCGATGGTGCCGTCCGGCAGCGGGATCGCGTCGTACCAGTCGCTGCCGGTGGAACGCTCCAGCCCGGCGGGCACGAGCCGGGCGGCCAGCCGCAGCCCGGGGGCCTGGGGGAGCCGGTCCGGCAGCAGGCCGCGGCGCAGCGCCTCGGTGGTGCGCGAGATCCGGTCCGCCTCCAGCTGCTTGGCGAGCAGCGGGGCGGCGATCCCGCAGTACTGGCGGGCCAGTTCGCGCTGGCAGTCGGTGGGGCCGGCGGGCTCGTCGTAGAACCAGAGGGCGGCGGCGAGCGGGCCGTCCTCGGCGGTGGCAAGCGGCAGGCCGTAGGCGCCGCCGAGGCCGAGGTGGACGGCCAGCTCGCGCAGCCGGGCGCCGATGGCCGGGTCCTCGGCGAGGTCGGGGGAGTGCAGCAGGGCGGGCCGGTCCCGCTCGCGCAGCAGCCGGGCCAGCAGGCTCTGCTCGGTCGGGACGGTCTCCAGGGCGCCGAGGCTGGCGCGGTCGAGGCCGAAGCCGACCGGCTGCCCGGGCCCGCCGCCGGGCCTGCGGGTGACGAGCATGCCGCGGCGGGCGCCGAGCAGGTCGGCGCCGGAGGCGAGGACGGTGTCCAGGGTGGCGGCCAGGCCGCGGGCGCGGGCGAGCCGCTCGGTGTGCTCGTGCAGGCTGGTGAAATCGGACAGGCGTCCGGCCAAACGGTCCTGCACCGCGGCGGACGGCTCCGTGCGGTCCTCCGCCGCGCCGTCCGGGGCGTCGGCGGGGCCGGGCAGGTCCGGCGGGTCGAGGACGGTGAGCCCGCCTGTGCAGCCGGGCTCACCCGGCTCGGCGGTCATCGCCGACGGGACGGCCGCCGACGGGTGGGACTCGTTCATGCCGTCACTCCTGACGCGGTGCTACGTGCCATGCGAAACCCCCAGGTACGGCCAATGTGGAGCGAGCACGGCCAAAGGGCGTGATTCGCCTCGATTCGCTACTACTCGTCATTGATCGACAGCAATGCCACCACTTCTACACAGGCCATTCGGGGCATGTCCAGATCCAGGACGACGCGGTGGCCGGTTCCACATCGATCGCGACCCGGTCGGGGGGCGTGCGGGGCCGTGCGCGCGCCGTCGGGCCGGGAGGCATGGAGCGGGCCGCGAACGGGCAGAACCCGGAGGACGGCCCGGGCGGCCGTCCGGATCGTATGTCCGTGCCGCCCGCGGGCCGGGTCGGCCGGAACTCTCTCACTCGTACGGTGGAACCAAGCGCGCCCGGGCGGCGTCCATCCGGTCGCGTACGGGATTCTCGTTCCAAGGGCCGTGTCGGTGCGCGGCCCCTCATGTCGTGCTCCACCCCCCGCTTCCCGTCGAAGCCGCGCCGTCCGCCCTGCCGCCCACCCCGCTCCGTGCCGCCCGGGGCCGTTGTCGCGGCCGGCCCGCGCGGAGGATCCCGACGGACGCCGGCGGAGCGGAGCGAACCGAGCGGTCAGGGAAAGGAACGAGCGCCATGCGTGAGAACCCGAAGGACCGGTCGGAGGAGCGCTCCGCCCGGCTGGCCGCGGCCCTGGCGGCCGCCGTCGACCACCGTTGGCCCGTGGTGCCGGGCGCCGTGCTGCGCGACGGCCGTTGCTCCTGCGGGGACCCGGACTGCACCGTCCCCGGCGCGCACCCGCACGACCCCTCGCTGCTGGCCGCCACCACGGACGCCCGGATGGTGCGCTGGTGGTGGGAGCGGCAGAGCCCGGACGCACCGGTGCTGACCGCCACCGGCTCGGCGGTCTCGGCGGTCAGCCTGCCCGCGGCGGCCGGCGCCCGGGCCCTGGCCTACCTGGGCGCGCTGCGGCTGCCGCTCGGCCCGGTGCTGGCCATGCCGGGCCGCTACGCGCTGCTGGTGGCCCCGTACTCGCTGGACGTGCTCGGCGAGATGCTCGCGCAACTGCCCTGGGTGCCGGGATCGTTGCGCTACCACGGCACCGGCGGGTTCCTGCCGCTGCCGCCCGGCGGTGCGGCCGTCGGCGTCCCGCCGTCCGGAGGCTGGGGCAGGGTGCGCTGGGTGCTGGCGCCGCGACCGGGCGTCGGCGGCGGGGTCTGGCTGCCGCAGGTCGGGCCGCTGCTGGGGGAGTTGGTGGAGGCGACGGTCCGGCTGGACAGCGGACGCTCGGCCTACTGAGGCACCGGGGCCGGGCGGGGCGCGGGCCCCGCGTCGAGGCCCTCGGCCGGGCCCGGTGCCGGGGCCCTCGACCGGGCCGCCCCGGAAAACAAAAGATCCGACCGCTGGCGACGGGGGATGCACCAGCGGCCGGACTCTTTAGACAGTAACAAGGATCCGCGCCCGCGCCAATTTCCAAGACGCCCTCCAGGCCCGGAAATTGCGCGTTCACCGCGACAATGTGACACGTATCACGCGGATCCCTGCGCGCTTTAGTTCAAAGTGACCTGACGGTTCACCAGGTTCGCCCGGGCGCGCCGCTCCTCGGCGGTCAGCGGGGTGCCGTCGGCCAGCACGGCGGCGAGCCGCTCGGCGAACCCGGCGGCCGGCTTCTCGCAGTCGGCGGCGGTCATCCCGAGCGGGAGGTCCCAGACCGGGACGGTCAGGCCGTGCGCGCGGAACGAGCCGACCAGCCGGGTGTCCGCGCCGAGCGAGGCCTCGCCGGCCGCGTTCAGCCGGGCCAGCGCGTCCAGCAGCTGCTCCTCGGGCACGGTCATCACCCAGCGCAGGTGGTTCTTGTCCGGGGTGCCGCACCAGTAGGCGGCGTCCACGCCGGCGAGCTTCTCGGTCGGGATGGCCGAGGCGTTGGCGCGCTCCAGTGACGCGGCGACCTCGCCGGTGGCCGCCTCGGCGTCCTCCAGCCAGAACTCGAAGCCGGTGTGCACGGCGGGCTCGAACGGGGCGGTGGTGTCCAGCAGGTCCTGGAGGCGGCGCCCGCCCGGGACGGTCCGGCGGGCCGGCACCGGGCTGCCGGGCTCGGTGGCCAGGGCCAGCTCCAGGGCGTCCGCGAGGTCGCGGCTGAGGTCGCCGGAGGCGGACTGCGTCTGGAGGCCGAGCAGGATCGAGCCGTCCTGGCGGCGCAGGGCCGGCCAGGCCAGCGGCAGCACGGTGGCCAGGGTCACCGACGGGACGGCGCCGGTCGCGCCCTCGGCCACTCCGGCGGCCAGCGTCAGCGGCACGGTCGCGGCGGGCACCAGCTCGCGCAGGGCCACCCAGTCGGCCTCGCCCGGCAGGCCCTCGAACGGGCGGTGCACCAGCTCCTGCACCGCGTGCGAGGCCTCCCGGCCGTGGCACGCCTTGTACCGGCGGCCCGAGCCGCAGGGGCAGTCCTCGCGGGCCCCGACCACGGGGATCTCGCCCGTGACGGCGGTGGTGGACTGGCGCTGCGGCGCCTTCTTGGCGGCCTTCTTGCCCATGCTGCGGCTCTCCCGGGAACGTGGTGCTGTGTCCCGGGAAGCCTAACGACACATCCCCCGGGCCCGGCTCACGCGCTACGGGCATCGCCCCCGGTGCGCCGGGCGTGCCGGGCCCGGGCGGGCAGCGCCGCCCAGACCGTGACCTCGCCGGGTGCGTCGCGCACGCCCCAGTCGCTGGCCAGCTGGTCGACGATGCCCAGGCCGCGGCCGCCGCGCGAGGTCAGCGAGGGGCTCGCGGGCAGCGGCCGGGTGGCCGCCCCGCCGTCCGTGACCTCCAGGGTGAGCACCCCGTCGGCGTGCAGCTGCCAGCGCACCAGCACCCCGCCGTCCGGCTCCTCGGAGCCCTCGGCGGGCTTCGGGCCGGGGGCGGCGCCCGCCCCGGAGGGGACGCCGACCAGCACCTGTCCGAGCACCTCGACCCGGGTGCTGCGGCCGAGGGCCGGCAGCGGGCCGAGCGGACGGGCGTACCGGCAGGCGTTGCTCAACAGTTCGGAAAGGATCAGAACAGCATCGTCGATGACCGGTTCGGGTATCTGCCGGTCACCCAGATCTCGACGCAGTCGGCGCCGTGCGACCCCGACACTCGCTGGGCCGTGCGGCACTGCCATGGTCGATGAAGTCGGCACTTCACGCGCCACCATCAACGCCACCCCCGGACCTCCTTCAGCGTATGCCGAGGGAGAGATGCCCCTTGGTAATGCGTCGGAAACGAGCACCGGACGATCCTGCGAGCCCATTTCGAGTGTCGCTTCGAGTGCCACGACCGACGGTCGACATCAGGTCATTCCGTGCTCACCCTCCGTCGCTCGGACGCCGGAATTCCGGCAATTTCGTGCGAGGAAGGTTTGACCGCCGACCAGCGAGCCCGTCCGCGGGGTGCCGCCCGAGGGCCCCGACGGATCGCGGGCGGATCACCGGCCGAGCTGCGCCAGCACCTCCGCGGGCCGGTTGGTGATGATCGCGGACACCCCGAGCTCCAGGCAGAGCTCGACGTCGGCCGGCTCGTCCACCGTCCACACGTGCACCTCGTGCCCGAGCTCGCGCAGCCGGGTCACCAGCTGCGGACGGGCCCGCACCAGCTCGATGCCCGGGCCGGCGATCCGCGCCCCGCCCGGCAGCGGCGAGCCCGCGCGCAGCCGGCCGAGCACCAGCGTCCGCTCGAACAGGAAGACCCGCCGGTACTGCGGGGCGGCTGCGGCCACCCGGTTCAGCGCGATCGAGGAGAAGCTCATGATCCGGGCGGACGGGCGGCCGCCCTCCGGGGTCGCGCCGATCCCGAAGCGCTCCAGGGCCCGCAGCAGTTCGGTCTCCACCCGGCCGCGGAAGCGCACCGGGTGCTTGGTCTCGATCGCCAGCTCCACCGGGCGGCCGCACTCCGCCACCAGCTCCAGCAGCCGCTCCAGCCGCAGCACGCCGCGCAGCTCCGGGTCGGTGCTGGGGCGGCCGGTCTTCCAGGCGCCGAAGTCGTACGCCTCCAGCTGGGCGAGGGTCATCGCCGAGACGGTGCCCCGGCCGTCGGAGACCCGGCCGATCCGGCGGTCGTGCACGCAGACCAGCGCGCCGTCGGCGGTGACCCGCACGTCGCACTCCAGCGCGTCCGCGCCCTCGTCGAGCGCGCGCCGGTAGGCCGCGAGGGTGTGCTCGGGCAGGACGTGGGAGGAGCCGCGGTGGGCGATCACCTGGACGGCGGGCACCGTGCGCGCCGCCCTCGGGGGCAGGTCTGTGCTGGTCACGGCCCCAACGATAGGCGGCGGAGGTGAAGCGCGGACGAAGACGGCCCCAACCCGTGGGGCCGTCTTCGTTCCCGGCCGGGCCCGGCCCGGCTCCGGACGGCTCAGCTCCGGACGGCCCGGCTCCGGGCGGCGCGGCGGCGGGCCAGCGGGGTGAGCGCCCAGGTGGCCAGGGCGGGCACCAGGAAGGCGAACAGCGAGGCGGAGGTCCACTCCTGCGGGGTGAAGTGCAGCGCCTCCCGGACGGAGGTCCAGAAGCCCGTCCACCAACCCGCGACCCCGGTCGGCGCGATGAGCTGGTAGACCGCGAAGCCCAGCGCCCACGGCAGCAGCATCAGCCAGCGCGACGGCGCGTCGGCGGAGAGGTCCCAGCCGCGACGGCCGGCGCCGAGGAAGTAGTCCACCACCAGCACCGCCAGCAGCGGCACGAACACCGAGCCGATCAGGCCGAGGAAGCCGTAGTAGGTGTCGGTGAACTCGTCGATCTGCAGCGCCAGCACGGTGGTCAGCGCGCCGATCGCGCCGGAGAGCACCCGGCGGTCCGCCCTCGGCAGCAAGTTCTGCACCGACATCGCGGTCGAGTACACGTTGGCGAAGGACTGGTCGGTCTCGCGCAGCACCAGCACCAGCAGGAACAGCCAGCCGGCCCAGACCCCGAGGAAGGAGTCGAAGATCCGGTTCGGGTCGCCGTCCGACCGCAGCAGCGCCATCAGGCCGAGCACGTAGCACCAGACCTGGGCGATCGTGTAGCCGGAGAAGCTGCCCCAGAACGCCGAGCGCGGGGTGCGCGAGTGCCGGGTGTAGTCGGCGGCCAGCGGGACGAAGGAGACCGACACCGCGATCATCGCGTCGGTCGCGCCCAGGAAGCCGTGCCAGTTGCCCGCGCCCGGGTCCGGCACGCCCTGGCGGCCCAGCTGGACGGTGAAGTACACCATCGCCACCGCGACCGCCCCGGCCACGAAGCGGCGCAGCACCGCGATCGAGCCCAGCGGCCAGATGGTCAGCGCGGTGGTCAGCGCGCCCGCGAGCAGGACGAACAGCCAGCGGTAGCCGCTGGTGTGCGCCACGGTCTGCGCGCCCGCCGAGATGGTCAGCAGCTCGAACACGCCCCAGCCGACGCACTGCACGATGTTCAGCACCGTCGGCAGGTACGACAGCCGGGTGCCGAACAGCCCGCGCAGGTTCGCCATCGCGGGGGCGCCGGTGCGGGCGCCGATCAGCGCGGCCACGCCGAGCATCGCGGTGCCGACCGCGGTGCCGACGGTGATCGCGGTGACCGCCGCGGCCAGCGACAGCTCGCTGCCGCGGGCGCCGAGCACGGTGGCGGCGGTGGAGAAGCCGATCAGGCTGACGCCCAGGTTCATCCAGAGCGCGAAGTGGTCCCGGAACCGCAGCGTGCGCGGCGGCTCGGTGTCCAGTACCAGGGGCGCCTCCACGTGCTCGGCGCGCCTGGAGGGGTCCAGGACGGCGGTGGCCGCGGACCGGGAGGAGTCCCCGGAGGAGGGCGCACCCGAAGGAGAGGATGGCGAAGCAGGCGGCATGGCCGATACTCCCTACGCCGGCATTACCCGGACAGGTTCCGGCGGTCTGCGCCCCCTCGACCGCCCGCCGTCCCGGTGGCGTACGGTCGTCATGCGCACTCTCAGCCTGGTGGGTCCAAGCTCCCGCGTGTCAGTTGTGAGCGACAGGCTAACCGGCACGGGGTCGAACACCCAAGGCCGAGGGCGCGCGGTCCGCATCGCGGGACGTCCGGCGGGGGAGGGGAGCCTCGGCCGTCGGTACCGGTGTCGGTGCCGGCTAAGGATTCTTATGAGTTCTTCAGAGGGGTCCTTACGGCAATCGAATCGACAGTGCGAAAAACTATGGTCCTTGGTTCTGCCAGCTATGGAGGTCGTCCGTGAGCACCGAGCGCGAGGTTGGGCCCACCGGGCCGCAGGGGGAGCAGCCCGCCGGCCGGGGAGCGGCCGAGTCCGTTTCCGAAGGCCCCGCTCAGGGCGGGCACCAGCCGACCATGGCCTTCCGGCGGGTGCCGGAGCAGGAGACGGGCGCGGTCGAGGCCGCCGCCGCCGAGTCGGCGCCGGCCGCCGACGGGGCCGAGGGCGCCCCGGCCGCGGGCGGGCACAAGCCCACCGTCGCCTTCACCAAGGTGCCCGCACCGGAGGCGCCGGCCGCGCCCGCCGCGGCGGAGCCGGCCGTGGACCCGGCCACCGGCTACATCGACGCGCCGCCGCCCGTCCTGCCGCCCGCCCCGCCCGCCGCCCCGGCCGGGCCGCCGACCGGCAACCCGTACGCCACCCCGAGCCACGGCGTGCCCGCCGCCGGTGCGCACGAGGGGTACGGCGCCGCCCCGGCCGCGCCCGCCGCCCCCGGCCACCACCCCTTCGGGGCCGGCCAGCCGCTCGGCGGCTGGGGCCCCGCCCACGACTCCGCCCCCGGCGGTGCGGGCTACCCCGGCGGCCCGGCGGGCCCGCTCGGCTACCCGGCGGACCACGCCGGCGGCCCCGGCGGCCCGCGCCGCAGGCGCAACGGCCTGGTCGGCCTGGTCGCGGCCGTCGCACTGGTCGCCGGCGTGGCCGGCGGAGCGGTGGGCGTGACCGTCGCCGACCGCGGCGACAGCGTCAGCTCCGCGAACGACCACCGCAGCACCACCGTCCAGGCCAGCGACACCCAGAAGAACGAGCCCGTCCCCGGCTCGATCGCCGCCATCGCGCAGAAGGCGCTGCCCAGCGTCGTCACCATCAAGGCGCAGGGCAACGGCGAGTCCGGCACCGGCACCGGCTTCGTCTTCGACACCGAGGGGCACATCCTCACCAACAACCACGTCGTCGCGCCGACCCTCGGCGGCGGGAAGCTGACCGTCAAGTTCGCCGACGGCAGCGCCTACAGCGCCTCGGTGCTGGGCCACGCCGAGGGCTACGACGTCGCCGTGATCAAGATCGACAACCCGCCGAAGGCCAAGCTGGCCCCGCTGCCGCTGGCCGACTCCGACAAGGTCAACGTCGGCGACGCCACCGTCGCGATCGGCGCGCCGTACGGCCTGGAGTCCACCGTCACCAGCGGCATCATCAGCGCCAAGGACCGCCCGGTGGCCTCCGGCGACGACACCGGCTCGCAGGCCTCGTACATGAACGCCCTGCAGACCGACGCCTCGATCAACCCCGGCAACTCCGGCGGCCCGCTGCTCGACTCCGGCGGCGCGGTGATCGGCATCAACTCGGCGATCCAGTCCAACGCCTCCGCCAACGGCCGGGCCGGCAGCATCGGCCTGGGCTTCGCCATCCCGATCAACCAGGCCAAGTGGGTCGCGGATACCCTGATCAAGACCGGCAAGCCGGTGTACGCCAAGCTCGACGTGCTGCGCAACGACGACTACAAGGGCGACGGCGCGCAGATCCAGACCAAGGACATCCAGGGCCAGCCCGCCGTCACCCCCGGCGGCGCGGCCGACAAGGCCGGCCTCAAGCCGGGCGACGTCATCACCAAGCTCGGCGGCGTCCCGATCGAGAACGGCCCCGCCCTGGTCAGCCGGATCTGGACGCACAAGCCCGGGGAGACCGTCGACGTCGAGTACACCCGCAACGGCCAGACCCTCAGCACCAAGGTCACCCTCGGCCAGCGCGAGGGCGACCAGCCGTGACCCCGCGCGCACCGGAACGTGTGCGCCGAACCCCGCCGGACCCGTTAGGCTGACCTCCGCCTGGAGAGCTGCCCGAGCGGCCTAAGGGAACAGTCTTGAAAACTGTCGTGCGGTGACCCCGTACCGTGGGTTCGAATCCCACGCTCTCCGCCGGTAGGGAACCACCTGCTCAGGGCGGGTGCCGACATCGTTCGGCACCCGCCCTCGGTGTTTGTCCCGCGGCCGCCGCGGGCGCGGTTGACCCTGACACGGTGGCAGGCGATGGAGTGGTCGCACCATGTTGAACATCGGAGACTTCGCCAGCCACGGCCGGGTGTCGGTACGGATGCTGCGCCACTACGACGCGATCGGGCTGCTGCGGCCCGCCCGGGTGGACCCGGTCAGCGGGTACCGCTTCTACGAGGCGTCCCAACTGGCCCGGCTGAACCGGGTGATCGCGCTCAAGGAGCTCGGCTTCACCCTGCAGCAGGTACGCGCCGTCCTGGACGAGCGGGTGGACGCGGCCGAGCTGCGCGGGATGCTGCGGCTGCGGCGGGCCCAGCTCGCCGCGGCGATCGCGGCCGACGAGCTGCGACTGGCCCGGGTGGAGGCGAGGCTCCGGACGATCGAGAGCGAGGGGACCATGTCCGCGCACGATGTCGTGGTGAAGCCGGTGCCGTCCGTCCGGGCGGCCCAACTGACCGCGGTGGCCGCGAGTTACGAGCCGGAGGACATCGGACCGGTGATCGGGCCGCTGTTCGCGGAGCTCTGCGGGCGGCTGGCCCGGGCCGGGGTCGAGGCGGCCGGCCCGTCCGTCGCCCGCTACCAGGACGCGCCGGAGGGCGCCGGCGCTGTGCTGGTGCTGGCCGCCGTCCCGGTCGGCCCGTCGGTGCGCGCGGGCGCGCACGACTTCGAGGTGGTCGACCTGCCGGCGATCGAGGAGGCGGCGACGATCGTGCACCGCGGCCCGATGGACGAGGTGCTCGGCGCCGGCCAGGAGCTGGCCCGCTTCATCGAGGAGAACGGCTACCGCTCGGCCGGCTACGCCCGGGAGCTGTACCTGGAGTGCCCGCAGGACCCGGCGGGGTGGGTCACCGAGCTCCAGGAGCCGGTGGTCCGCCGGTAGCCGTCGGCCCGGCCGGGTGCGCTCCGCGGCCCGCGCGCCCGGCCCCGTCCGCCGGTGCGCCCGCCCTGTGGCCCACTTGCCCGGCCCCCGCCCGCCGGGCAGAGTGCGGAGGGCGGGGGCCGGGCGCGAGCGGAGGCGGCGATGGGTGATCTGACGGACCGACTGGCGCAGGGCCTGCCCGAGGGGGCCGTCGTGGTGGACCCGGACGTGACCGCCGCGTACCGCCACGACATGGCGGGCTTCTGCCCGGCCGGGCAGCCCGCGGCGGTGGTGTTCCCGGAGACGGTCGAGCAGGTGCAGCACGTGCTGCGCACCGCGACCGAACTGCGCGTCCCCGTGGTGCCGCAGGGCGCCCGGACCGGGCTGTCCGGGGCGGCGAACGCGGTGGACGGCTGCGTCGTGCTCTCGCTGGTGAAGCTGGACCGGATCCTGGAGATCGACCCGGTGAACCGGATCGCGGTGGTCGAGCCCGGCGTGGTGAACGCCGAACTCTCCCGCGCCGCCGAGGAGGTGGGCCTCTCGTACCCGCCGGACCCGTCCAGCTGGGAGTCCTGCACGATCGGCGGCAACATCGGCACCGGGGCCGGCGGGCTCTGCTGCGTGAAGTACGGCGTCACCAGCGAGTACGTGCTCGGGCTGGACGTGGTGCTGGCGGACGGGCGGCTGCTGTCCACCGGCCGCCGGACCGCGAAGGGCGTCGCCGGGTACGACCTGACCAGGCTGTTCGTCGGTTCGGAGGGGACGCTCGGCGTGGTGGTCCGGGCGGTGCTGGCGCTGCGGCCCGCCCCCGCCCCGCAGCTGGCGCTGGCGGCCGAGTTCCCGAGCGCGGACGCGGCCGGGGCGGCGGTCTGCGAGGTGATGGCGCGCGGGCTGAGCCCGTCGCTGATGGAGCTGATGGACGCGGTCTCGGTGCGGGCCGTCAACGCGTTGGGGCGGATGGGGCTGCCGGAGTCCACCCGGGCGCTGCTGCTGGTGGCCTTCGACGGGCCGGACCGGGTGGCCGAGCTGGCCAGGACCGCCCGGCTGTGCCGGGAGGCCGGGGCGACCGAGGTGGTGCCGGCCGAGGACCAGGCGGAGTCCGATCTGCTGCTGGCCGCCCGGCGGATGGCGCTGCCCGCACTGGACCGGCTGGGCACCACGATGATCGACGACGTGGCCGTGCCGCGCTCCCGGCTGGCCCGGATGCTGAACGGCGTCGCGGTGATCGCCGAGCGGCACGGGCTGACCATCGGGGTGGTCAGCCACGCCGGGGACGGCAACACCCACCCGATCGTCATCTTCGACGCCTCGGACGCGGAGCAGACGGCCCGCGCCCGGCGCTCCTTCGACGAGATCATGGCGCTCGGGCTGGAGCTCGGCGGAACGATCACCGGCGAGCACGGGGTGGGGCTGTTGAAGCGGGACTGGCTGGCCCGTGAGCTGGGCCCGGTGGCCCTGGACCTCCAACGGCAGCTGAAGGCGGTCTTCGATCCGCTGGGAATCCTGAATCCAGGAAAGATGATCTGATTTTCATGGGGATATCGGCAAAAGTCGACAGGTACGGGTGATCGAACCTTTCAGGGGCGCGCACAAAGTTCGTACGCGCCAGGGTGGTGCGCCCGGCGGGCCACCCTGGCGCCGTCGCGCCGCCGACCAGTCTGCGCGGATTCGGCGGCCGTCCGAGTGAAGTCCCAGCTCGGACGGGGGATGTCGGTGCGTTTGCCGTTTTGTCGGTCCCTATGCGCGGCTGCACTGGATATCACGCGAACGGGCGAAATTCACCGTGGGAGCTAGCGCTTTGTCGATTTGTTGCGGAAGTCTGTCTTCCGGCGTCGCAGCCCGTAGGTGTTCGTCCCGCGGACGAACCCCGCACCACCTGATCGACCTCTGTCCGACAAGAACAGCTTCCGGAGGCACCCATGGCTCGCACCCCCACCCGTCGAACAGCCCGGCTCCTGCTGGCCGGCCCACTCGCGGTCGGCCTGCTGCTGGCGGGCGCCGGTGCCGCCGCCGCCGACGAGGGTGCGGGTGCCGAGGGCTCCTCCAACGCCGGGGTGGTCTCCGACACCGGCACCGGCAACGTGTTCGGCGGGGTCGACGGCAACCACGTCTCGACCCAGCAGACCGCCGTCGGCTCCGGTGCCTCGAACCAGGACAACACCGTCGCGGTGAAGGACAACACGGGCACCGTCCAGGCGGGCCAGGGCAACAAGGACGTCAACGTCGTCGTCGCCCCGACCTTCAACTGACCGGCCGCACGGCCGGGTGACGGCACCGGGCACCACGGAAGGCGGGGGCGCCGGACGTGGGAGGCCGCGGCTGGGCTGAGCAGCCGGGGCGGGCCCGGGCCTGATCCGCAGACGGCCGGGACGACCGGAACGGCTCGAAGGGAGACCGAGTCACCGACGCATCAGACCAGAGGGAACAGCGCAATCGACCGGCCGGCGGAAAGGGTCACCGCGGAACCGGTCCCGTGGGCGGTGCCGCCATCGGCACCGCCCACGGGTGCGTCCGGAGCCCTGCGCCCGGGGCCCGGAGCCGTCCACCGAGGGCCCGCGACCGGAGCCGTGGGAGCCCGGCGGTACGGTTGCGCTCCGACAGCGCACCCACGCGTCCGGGCCCCGGAAGGACCGGCCCGGCCGGGGCGGCGACCGCGGCAATCGGAAGGAAGGGTGTGCGATGGCGGCGGAGGAGGAGGGCCTGACCGGCCCGGGCGAGACCGGGCCCGTCCCGGAGACCGGACCGGCACCGGCGGCGGACGCGCGCCCGGAGCCGTCGTCCGACCCGCTCCACGAGCACCGCCCGGGGCCCCGGTCCGTCCCCGAACTGCTGCTCGGACGCCCGCCGATGGCCCGCCCGCTGCCGTCCTTCGACCACGAGGCCGCCCCCGCCGAGCCCGGCCCGCTGTTCGTGGACTGGCTCGCCACCGCGCTGCACGCCGGGGTGCTGGACCCGCAGGCCTTCACCCTCTCGACCGTCGACGCCGACGGCATGCCGGACGCCCGGGTGCTGGTGCTGCGCGACGTCGACGCGGCCGGCACCGGCTGGAACTTCTCCGCGGCCGCCGACAGCCCCAAGGGCCGCCAGCTGGCCGACCACCCGGCGGCCGCGCTGACCGTCTACTGGCCGCAGCTGGGCCGCCAGGTCCGGGTGCGCGGCATGGTCGAGCGCGCCGCCGACCTGGTCGCCGCCGCCGAGTTCGCCACCCGCTCGCCCGCCGCCCGGGTCGGCGCGCTGGTCGGGCGGCAGAGCGAGCCGCTGGGCTCTGTCGCCGAGTACGACGAGGCGGTGGCCGTCGCACGCCGCCGGTTGGAGGCGCACCCGGACGCGGTCGCGCCCGGGCACGCGGTCTACACCCTGTGGGCGCACGAGGTGGAGTTCTGGCAGGGCGACGCCCAGCGCCGGCACACCCGCCTGCGCTACACCCGCACCGGCCCGGTCAGCGCCCCGGAGTGGTCGCGCACCCTGCTCTGGCC
Source organism: Kitasatospora sp. NPDC018619 (assembly GCF_044391605.1). Taxonomy (NCBI): domain Bacteria; kingdom Bacillati; phylum Actinomycetota; class Actinomycetes; order Kitasatosporales; family Streptomycetaceae; genus Kitasatospora; species Kitasatospora sp. NPDC018619. The sequence goes on along the minus strand of NZ_JBISAI010000004.1, from coordinate 40,743 downwards.
GTAGCGCCGTAGCGCCGTAGCGCTGCGGCCCCGCGCGCGCTACCGCCGCCCGGTCAGCGTGGCGCCCACGCTGGCCGCGACCACGCAGCCGATCCCGGCCAGCTGCGGCATGCCCAGCAGCTGGCCCAGCACCACCAGCCCGACCAGCGCGCTGACCGCCGGCTCCAGGCTGACCAGCACGCTGAACACCCGCTGCGGCATCCGTCGCAGCGCGGTCATCTCCAGCGCGTACGGGATCACCGGCAGCAGCAGCGACACCCCGGCCACCGCCGCGAGCAGCGCCACCGGCGAGGCGCCGGGCTCGGTCAGCCCGTGCCAGGCCTGGCCGAACCCGAACGGCGCCAGCGTCAGCGCGCCGACCGTCATCGACACCGCCAGGCCCTGGAACCCCTGGAAAGCCGCGCCGACCTTGTCGGTGAACAGGATGTACAGCGCGTAGCAGGCGGCCGCCCCGAAGGCGTACAGCAGGCCGACCGGGTCGAGCGACCCGCCCCCGTCCCCCTCGCCGAGCAGGGTCAGCAGCACCACGCCCGCAGCCGCGAGCAGCGCCCAGAGCAGGTGGCTGGCGCGCCGCGCGAAGACCAGGGCGACGGCGAGCGGGCCGAGGAACTCGATGGTCGCGGCGGTGCCCATCGGCAGCCGGTCGATCGCGCCGGCGAACAGGAAGGTCATCCAGGCGGAGGCGACGCCGAGCAGCGCGGCCGCGGCGAGGTCGCGCGGGCGCTTGTCGCGCAGCTTCGGCCGGGTGACGGCGAGCAGGATGACGGCGGCGAAGCCGAGCCGCAGGAAGGTCGTGCCGCTCACGCCGAGCGGGCCGAACAGCGGCTTGGACAGCGCGATGCCGGTCTGCACCAGGAACATCGCGGCCAGACAGAGAAGCGGCGCCGGGATCCGCTCCGGGCGCCGCAGGCTCTTGCCGAACCGGCCGGTGGTCCGGCCGGGCCGGACTCCGGGTGGCGCCGAGGGGCCGGAGGCCCCACCTCGTCGCCAGCTGCCCCGCTCGCCGGCAGGCTCGCCCTTGGGTGCGGGCGGCATGGCCAGGGCCTCGGCGACGGCGGCGGCCGACGACGAGGCGGTGGGGGTTTCGCTGGTATGGGAGGTGGGCATAGTCGTGAGTTTGCCGTAAGGAGTGATGAAGCAGCAAGCTCGTTACAAAAATCGGGACGGATACGGACGGGTGCGTCCGAAAGGGTGGACTCGCGAGGGCGCTGCGGCGTGGTTGCCGCAGGGGCCCGACGGTCCGTCAGTAACAAGGCGGGGTGCGCCATCTCCGTCCTGTCTCCCTGCTCGCCGCCGCCCTCGTGCTCCTGCTGGCCACCGGCGGGGCGGGTGTGGACGCCGAAGCCGTCGCCCCGGCCGCCGTCGCGGGCCCCCGCATCAGGGCCGTCACCCTGCCCGACCGCTCCGGACCGCCCCGGGTCCGCGACACCTGGAGCGGCCCCGCCTTCGACGCCTGCACCGCACCACCGGTCGAGACCCTGAAGGCCTGGCGCGGCGCCTCCCCGTACGGGGCGCTCGGCATCTACACCAGCGGCTCCCAGCGCGGCTGTGCCCAGCCGCGGCTCACCGCCGAGTGGGTGCGCCAGGTGCGGGCGCAGGGCTGGCGGTTCCTGCCGGTGCACGTCGGCCTCCAGGCGCCGTGCGCCGACCCGGGCCGCAAGCCCCGGCGGATCGACCCGGCGACGGCCGTCGAGCAGGGCCGCGAGGAGGCGGGCGAGGCCGCCCGGGCGCTGCGCGCGCTCGGGCTGGGCGAGGGCAGCCCGGTCTACCTGGACATCGAGGCCTACCCGGTGCACGACCCGGCCTGCGGCCAGGCCGTGGTCGACTTCACCCTCGGCTGGACGGCGGGCCTGCACGCCGCCGGCTACCGCTCCGGCTTCTACTCCAGCCTCGACTCCGGCGTCGCGGACCTCGCCGTCGCGGCCCGGGCCGGCAGCTCCCCGCTGCCCGACGCCCTCTGGTACGCCCGCTGGGACGACCGGGCCGACACCGACGGCTCCGGTGGCCTCGCGCCCGACCTCTGGAGCTCCCACCAGCGCGTCCACCAGTACCACGGCAACGTCGAGGAGACCTTCGGCGGTGCCACCCTCACCGTCGACCGCAACCACGTGGACGGCCCGACCGCCCGCTGAGACCCGCCGGTAGGGTGTCCCCCGGTCGACCACGGGGGGAGCGGCATGGCGAACGGCCAGGGGTACGGCGGCACCGGCGGGTACGGCGCGCCGCCGCCGCAGGGCCCGTACGGGCAGACGCCGTACGGGCAGGGCCCCGCCCCGCGGAACCCGTACGCCCCAGGCCCGCACGCCCAGGACCTGTACGCCCAGGACCCGTACGCCGGGAACCCGTACGCCCGGCCGGTGCCGCCGCAGCAGCCGTACCCGGCCGTGCCGCAGCCCCCCGCCCGTCCCGTCGCGCACCAGCCGGTTCCGGCACCCCAGAGCGCAGCCCCCCGCCCCGGGCCCGCCGGCCCCGGCGGTTTCCCCGGCCCCGCACCGCGCCGCAACCGGTCGGCGGTGCTGGCCCAGTTCCTGCTCCAGTGGATCTACGCCCCGCTCTGGATCCTCGGCCTGGTGCTCCTCTTCGTCCTCCTGCTCCTCGCCGACAACGCCGGCGTGTCCGGCCCGAGCTCCGACGGCTGGCTGAAGGTCAACCGCAGCTTCATCCCGCCGCGCCGGCTGCGGGCCGAGCTGACCGGCCGCCCGGAGGACTGGGAGCGCTACGTCACCCCGGTCCTGGCGCGCCGGATCGCCGCCGCCGAGGCCTCGTACGCGGCCGGCGACGGCGAGGTGCAGCCCGACCTCGGCCGGGTGGTGCGCACCGGGCTCCCGTTGCGGCTCTACCGGGGCCTCGGCGCGTCCGGCGTGGTGCGGCTGGCCGAGCGGTACGGCTGGCACGGCTCGGCCGCCGGGACGGACGCCGGGCACGTCCGGCTCGCCCGCCACTTCCCCGCCCCGGCCGTCCTGGACGCCCCCTCCCCGCAGGGCCCGCCCGCCGCCCCGGGCACCCCGTGGGGGCCGCAGCCGGTCCGCTTCGCGCCGCTGCTGCCGTTCGTGTTCCTGCTCCAGCTCGTCTACGTCCCGGTGTACGGCCTGCTCACCTTCTGGGTGAGCCGCCCCGAGCCCGACCACTGGGACCGCTGGGGCGCCCGCTGGACGGTCGGCCCGCGTGCCTTCCGCGCCGAGTTCACCAACAGCCCCGCCGCCTGGGACCGCCACATCCGCCGCATCCTCGCGCGCGACGAGGGCCGCCTGCCCGAGAGCGCTCCGGTGCACCGCGTCCACCTCAAGCGCGCCACCTACCGCGGCGCCGGTGCCCACCGGGCCCTGGCCATCGCCGCCGAGCACGGCTGGGCTCTCGATCCGGCCTACGCACCCGACCCGGCCAACTCCCTGCGCCTCCACCGCCCCCGCCGCCCCTGACGGCGGCACCGCGGCGCCGCCCGGACCGGGACGCATCCGTGATCCGCGCAACGGGGCCGGGATACTGACAGCGGGGGGTGGGAGCGGCACAATCGGGCACGTCCGCGCTCATTACCGCCCGGTAGGTGTCGCGGCGCAGCCGCCAGTGCCGCCAGGTCAAGGAGGACCCGTGTTCAGCACGATGCAGGACGTCCCGCTCACCGTCACCCGAATCCTGGAGCACGGGTCCACGGTCCACGGCCGGTCGACCGTGAGCACCTGGGACGGAACCGGCCCGGTCGTCCGGACCTACGCCGAGGTGGGCGCCCGCGCCGCGCAGCTCGCCTGGGCCCTGCGCGACGAGCTCGGCTGCACCGACGCGAGTGTTGTAGGGACGTTGATGTGGAACAACGCCGAGCACCTGGAGGCGTACCTCGCCGTCCCCTCGGCGGGCGCGGTGCTGCACACGCTGAACCTCCGGCTGCCCTCCCAGCAGCTGTCGTTCATCGTCAACCACGCCGCCGACCGCGTGATCATCGTCAACGGCTCCGTCCTGCCGCTGCTCGCCGCCGTCCTGCCGGACCTCGCGCCGACCCTCAGGCACATCGTGGTGAGCGGCCCCGGCGACCGCTCGGTGCTGGCCGGCTTCGCGGGCGGGGTGCACGACTACGAGGAGCTGATCGCGGGCCGGCCCACCGAGTACCCGTGGCAGCGCGACATCGACGAGCGGCGGGCCGCCGTGCTCTGCTACACCTCCGGCACCACCGGGGACCCGAAGGGCGTGCTCTACAGCCACCGCTCGGTCTACCTGCACTGCCTCCAGGTCAACACCGGCGACAACTTCGCCTTCACCCCGCGGGACACCGCGCTGCCGGTGGTCCCGATGTTCCACGTCCAGGCCTGGGGCATCCCGCACGCGGCCTTCATGTCCGGCGCCAACCTGCTCATGCCGGATCGTTTCCTCCAGCCCAAGCCGATGGCCGAGATGATCGCCGCCGTCCGTCCGACCGTCAGCGCCGCCGTCCCGACCATCTGGGCCGGGCTGCTGGGCGAGCTCGACGCGGGCGACTACGACACCTCCAGCCTGCGCATGGTGGTCATCGGCGGCAGCGCCTGCCCGCCCTCCCTGATGAAGGCCTACGAGGAGCGCCACGGTATCCGGGTGCTGCACGCCTGGGGCATGACGGAGACCTCCCCGCTCGGCTGCTTCGCCCAGCCGCCGGGCGGCCTCACGCCCGAGGAGGAGTGGCCGTACCGGATCACCCAGGGCGTCTTCCCGGCGTCCGTCGAGGCCCGGCTGATCGGCCCGGGCGGCGAGCGGATGCCGCACGACGGCGTCTCGGCGGGCGAGCTGGAGGTGCGCGGCCCGTGGATCGCCGGGGCGTACTTCGGCGGCGCCGGGCAGGACCCGGTCCGCCCGGACGACAAGTTCTCCGAGGACGGCTGGCTGCGCACCGGCGACGTCGGCACCATCACCTCCGACGGCTACCTGACCCTCACCGACCGGGCCAAGGACGTCATCAAGTCCGGCGGCGAGTGGATCTCCTCGGTGGAGCTGGAGAACGCCCTGATGGCCCACCCCGACGTGGCCGAGGCCGCCGTGGTCGCCGTCCCGGACGAGAAGTGGGGCGAGCGCCCGCTGGCCACCGTGGTGCTGCGCCCGGGCGCGACCGCCGGGCTGAGGGAGCTGCGGGCCTTCCTGGGCGAGCGGATCGCCTCCTGGCAGCTGCCGGAGCGCTGGTCGATCGTGGAGTCGGTGCCCAAGACCTCGGTCGGCAAGTTCGACAAGAAGGTGATCCGGGCCAGCTACGCGGCCGAGGAGCTGGACGTCACGGTGCTCGGCAAGGAGTGACCGCGCCCCGCGGCCGGTGACCGCGCGAAGGGCCGGCCGCCTCCGACGGACGGGGGCGGCCGGCCCCCGGCACGCCACGGGGTGCGGCGCGCCTCAGCCGGCGGCGGCGACGCCCGCCTCGCCCATCGCGCCGATCCGTCCGAGCAGGTCGACGATCCGGGACTGGACGTCCTCGCCGGTCGAGCGCTCGGCGAGGAACAGCACCGTCTCGCCGGTGCGCAGCCGGGGCAGTTCGCGCGGGTCGAGGTCGACCGAGGTGTAGACCACCAGCGGGGTGCGGTGCAGCCGGTCGTTGGCGCGCAGCCAGTCCAGCAGGCCGACCCGGCGGCGGCGGATCTGGAGCAGGTCCATCACCACCAGGTTGGGCTGCACGCTGCTGGCCCGGGCCACCGCGTCGTTCTCGTCCACCGCGTGCTCGACGTGCATGCCGCGCCGCTCCAGGCTGCTGATCATGGCGGCGGCGATGTCCGGGTCGCCCTCGACCAGCAGCACCCGCGGGGCGTGCTGCTCGCCGTCGCGCGGCGCGAGGGCGCGCAGCAGGACGGCCGGGTCGGCCCCGTAGGCGGCGTCCCGGGTGGCCTGGCCGAGGCCGGCGGTGACCAGCACCGGGATCCGGCGGTTGAGCGCCGCGGTGCGCAGCGACTGCAGCGCGGTGCGGGTGATCGGCCCGGTCAGCGGGTCGACGAAGAGGGCGGCCGGGAAGCCGGGGACCTGGGCGTCCACCTCCTCGCGGGAGCGGACGATCACCGGCAGGTAGCCGCGGGCCTGGAGGGCCTGATGGGTGGCCGGGTCGGGCTCGGGCCAGACCAGCAGCCGACGGGTGTTGGCCAGCTCGCCGGTCGGGGCCGGGGGCTGCTCGGCGCCGGGGCGTTCCCCGGCGGGCGGGAGCTCGGCCATCGGGCGCGGCGAGGGCCGGGCGGCGTCGGCCGGGGCGCTCGGCTGCGGGACGGCGGCGGGCACCGGGCCGAGCGGGCGCGGCGGGGCCAGCTCGCCCAGGCCGGTGCCGACCGGGCGAGGGGCGGCCGGTTCCTCGGCGGTGGGCCGCCCGGCGCGGGCGGGCGCCAGCGCGGTGCCGGGCTGCCCCTGGCCGGCCGGGGCGGCGGTGTTCACCAGGGCTTCCGGGTCGGGCCCGGGCGGTACGGCCAGCCGGCGGCGGCGCCCGGTCGGGGCGGTGGCCGGCTCGGGCGGTGCGGGCGCGGGGCCGACCGGCAGGGCGTGCTCCAGGCCGGGGTAGACCGGCGTGTCCGCGGCCCCGGGCAGGGCGAAGCCGCCGGAGGACTCCTCGGTGGAGGGCAGCGCGCGGCGGCGGCGGTGCTTGGTCTCGCCCGCGGCCTGCTCCTGGGCGGCCTCGGCGGTCGGAGTGCCGCCGGGCGGAGTGCCGTCCGGGGCGGCGGAGGGCGCGGGGGCCGGGCCGAGCGCCAGCGGTTCGCGTCCCGCGGGGCGGTTCGGCTGCGCCCGGTGGCCCTCGACGGGCACGGCGTAGGCGGGGCCGGAGCGGCCGTCGTCCTTGCCCCACGGGTCGCTCTGGGCGCCGTCCGGTCCGGCCAGGCCCTGGCGGCCGTACGCGGGGTCGTTGCCGGTGCCGTTCCACTGCTCGGGGACGGCCCGCTCGACCCGGGCGGGGGCGTTCGGCCACTGGTCGGCCGGGATGTCGGGGGTGCCGGGGGCGTCGGCGGCGTCGGTGGCCGGGCGGCCCCGGCGGCCGCGGCGCTCGGCGGGGGGCTCCTCGGTGGGCGCCTGCTCCGCGGCGGGGGCCTCCGGGGCGTCGGTGCCGGGCTGCTCCTCGGCCGCCGGGGCCTCGGCGGGCTCGCCGCCGCTGGGCAGATGCGGGATGCCCGGGAGCTCGGGCAGGACGGCGCTGTCGGTCTCCTTGGGCCGGTCGGAGCGGCCCTCGGCGGCGGCACGCTCGGCGGCGGCCTTCGCGGCGGCGGGGTCCAGCGGCAGCTCGACGACGTACGTGGTACCGGCCTTGCCGGGCAGCTCGTGCGGCTGGAGCACGCCGCCGTGCCGCTCGACCACCGTGCGGGCTATCGGCAGGTGGACGGGGCTGCCGCCGACGCCGGGGCCGCGGACCTCGACCCGGGCCACCTCGCCGCGCTGGGCGGCGGCCAGGACGACGGTCGGCGGCTCGGGGGCGGGCGGCAGCGCGGGCGCGGCGGCGCTGTTCAGCCCGGGCACGGCCAGGCCGGGGGAGGCGGCGGCGGGGGCGTCCAGCGCCAGCCCGACGCCGCTGACGTCGGCGACGAGGTGGGCCAGCGCCTGGGCCAGCCGCCGCTCGTCGGCGATCACCTCGACCGCGGCGGCGTGCACCGAGAACCGCACCCGGCCGGGGCCGACCAGCTCGCCGGCCTCCTCGACGGCCCGGCGGACCACCGTGTCCAGGCCGACCGGCACCCGGGCCGCGGCCTTCCGCCCGTCCTTGCCGTCCTTGCCGCCGTCCTTGCCGGGCTTGGCCTCCTTGCCGTCCCTGGCCTCGGGGGCGGCGCTCTCGCCGGCCTCGCAGCGCTGGTGGTCGAGCACCCCCTCGATCAGCTTCCCGAACCGGCGGCACTCGGCGGCCAGCCGGCGCAGCGTCCAGTTGGCCTCCGGCCAGAGCTGGCCGGCCGGGTCGGCGGCGAGCGCGTCGAGCCGCTGGTTCAGCGCGGTCAGCGCACCGCCCAGCTCGCTCTCCAGCACGGCGGTGAGGTGCTCGTTGCGGGCGACCAGGGCGAGTTCGCGGCTGCGGTCGGTGAAGGTCATCACCGCGCCGACCAGCTGGTCGCCGTCCCGGACCGGGGCGGTGGTGAGGTCGACGGTGACCGGCCGACCGTCCTTGCGCCACAGCACGGTCCCGCGCACCCGGTGCTTGCGCCCGGAGGTCAGGGTGTCCAGCAGCGCGGACTCCTCCAGCGCCAGCGGGGTGCCGTCGGCCCGGGAGTGCTGGATCAGCGGGTGCAGCTCGCGCCCGCCCAGCTCGCTCGCCCGGTACTCCAGGATGTGCGCGGCGGCCGGGTTGACCAGCACGCAGCGGCCTTCGAGGTCCACGCCGAGCACGCCCTCGGCGGCGGCGCGCAGGATCATCTCGGTCTGCTTGTGCTGGCGGCGCAGCTCGGCCTCGACGCCCAGCCGGCCGGAGAGGTCGCGGACCAGCAGCAGGAGCAGGTCGGAGGAGGAGGGCGAGTTCTCGCGGTACGGCTCGTACGGGGAGCGGGCGTAGCCGCGGCCGTCGCCGTCGTCGGCGAAGTCGTTGCCGGAGACCTCGACCGGGAAGGTGGTGCCGTCGGTGCGGTGGGCGGTCATCCGGACCGGGCGGTCGAGGGCGTCGCCGTCGCGGGTGGCCGGGCGCATCGAGCCGGGGATGCGGCTGGGGTCGAACTCGGGCAGCAGGCCCAGCACGCCCATGCCGACCAGGGAGGTGCCCGGGGCCTGCAACGCCTGGACCGCCGCGCTGTTGGCGTCCACGACGGTGCCGTTGCTGTTCACCAGCAGCAACGCGTCGGGCAGGGCGTCGAGTATGGCGGCGAGGCGAGCAGCGCCTCGGATCGGCCTGCTGCTCACGTCGACAGGTCTCCTCGGCTCGGGGCAGCTCCTCCGGAGACGGCAGTATCTCATTCTTCTTTGCGGCGGGGACGACCCGCCTAGTAACGTTGGCGGTGGTTGGTGCCGAGCCCCACGGTTGTGGCATCATCACTGACACACGGAACGTCTCCGCTCGCGCGGGTACGGTCCCTGTGGGGAGGCTTCGCCTAGTCCGGTCTATGGCGCCGCACTGCTAATGCGGTTTCGGGGTTATTCCTGATCGAGGGTTCAAATCCCTCAGCCTCCGCCAGTCGGGAGCCCCCGTCGACGATCTCGTCGGCGGGGGCTCTTCGCGTTCCCGGACGCGTTCCCGGACGCGTTCCCGGACGTGCCGCCGGACGCGTGCCGGGGCGGTCCGGCGGGGCCCCGGGAGCGGCCGGGAGGGCCCGGATCAACCGATTTCGTCCTGCGCCGCAGGTCATGTAATGTTGTCCCCGCAACGCCCCGGAGACAACGTTCACCAGGGCGGGCGCTCATAGCTCAACGGATAGAGCACTTGACTACGGATCAAGAGGTTGCAGGTTCGAATCCTGCTGAGCGCACCAATCTCCGCAAGATCGGGTTCGCCCGTTCCTTGCGCTCATAGCTCAACGGATAGAGCACTTGACTACGGATCAAGAGGTTGCAGGTTCGAATCCTGCTGAGCGCACCATCGAGAAGCCCCCGGCCGTCGGCCGGGGGCTTCTCGCGTTTCCACCGGAGGCCCGCCGAGCGGCTCGAACACAGGCCTCGGGTGGCTGGTGCCGTTCCGGCGGCCGGTGCCCGCCGGATGGGTCCTGAGCTGCCGTTCCCGCGTCCGTTCGGGTGGTGTCGACTGCCGCCGAATGGATGAGATGCAGTTGTTTCGGGTACATCCCGTCCTGCCGCCCGGATGACCGCCGAACGGGTGGGAGACGGCCGGAGTCCCAGGTGTCGCAGGATGCCCGGCCCAGGATCGTGATTCCTTTTTGTCCGATCTTGTGCAGACTGCCCACCTTTCGGCAGCCGACCGCGAAGGAGAGCCGGATGAGCCGACAGTTTCCCCGTACGGCTGTCGCCCTGGCCGTCCTCGCGAGCGGGCTGCTGACCGTGTGGAACGCCCCGCTCTCGGCGGCCCGGCAGTCCCCCGAGACGTGGTCCGCCGAGCACCGGGCGGTGCTGCCCTCCGGGCTCTCGGTCCGGTTCGACGTCGACCCGGCCCCGGGCACGCGCGTCACCGCCGAGCCGGGCGTCCTGGCGGGCGGCTCCGCAGCCGACGGCCCCGGGGCCCGCTACGCCGACGGGATGCGGCCGGGCGATCCGGCGCAGGCCTTCGGCCTCGTCCCCGACCGTCCCGAGGCGGACGGTTCCTGGCGGACCGTGGGAACGCTGCGGCTGGACTTCTCCCGGCCGGTCCGCAACCCCCGGCTGCACCTCAGCGGCCTGGCCGCGCTCGCCACCGGGAGCTCCGGCAGCACCAGCACCGCGGCCCGGCTGACCCTCACCGGCGGCTCGCCGTCCGCTCCCACCCTGGTCGACCGCACCGACTGGTCCGGCTGGACGGTCGACGGCAACGTGCTCGCCCCCGCGAGCCCGGACGGAGCCGCCGACGGCGACCCGGGCTCGGCCGCCGAGGGCTCGCTGGAGCTGGCCGGGACGGTCCGCACCGCGGTGTTCCGGGTCGAGGAGCGCTCCGTCGCCCGGGCCGGCAGCACCACCGCCCCGCCCGTGCTGCGCCAGGCCTACACCGTCACCGTGGACGAGGAGGTCGGCACCGCCCCGCAGGCCTACGGCAACGCCTCGCACGTGGTCTCCGACCTCTTCCTGGGCGCCGCCGCCGGCCCGGCGCGCAGCGGCGGGGGCCGCTCCGCCGGGGCGCCGGGCAGCGGGCCGGCGGTCCGGCCCGACGGCGGGGCGGCCCCGCGCAGCCCCTTCGCCGGCCCGCGGACCAGGCTCCAGCCCGGCCGCGGCGAGTACCAGGGCGCCGACCCGTCGCTCGTCTTCCCCGCCGAGGCCGCGATCGGGCGCTACTACCGGCTGACCGTCCCGGTCGCCGTCGGCGACCAGCCCGCGACCCTGGCCGGCTGGATCGACTTCGGCCGCACCGGCCGCTTCGATCCCGCCGAGCGGGTGCAGACCGAGGTCCCGGCCGGCGCCGGCACCGCGACCCTGGAGTGGACCGTCCCGCCGGGCGCCGCCTCGGGCGAGACCTGGGCCCGGCTGCGGATCGGCCGCGACGCCGGACAGCTCGTCTCCTCCGGCGGCTTCGCCGACTCCGGGCAGGTCACCGACCAGCTGATCAAGCTGACCGTCGGCGCCGCCCGGCCGGAGATCGCCGAGCCGGCCGAGGCCGCCGTCCTCGCCGACGCCCGCCCGCGGGTCAGCGGCGGCGGCGCGGTCTCCGGCGCCACCGTGGAGGTCCGGGAGGACGACACCGTGCTCTGCCGGGCGATGGTCGGCAGCGGCGGCGACTGGTCCTGCCGCCCGGACACCGCGCTGGCCGCCGGCCCGCACTCCCTCACCCCGGTGGAGACCACCAGGGGCGGGGTGGTGCTGCGCGGCGAGCCGGTCATGGTCACTGTGAAGACCGCGCCGCCGGGCGTCCCCACGCTCACCGTCCCCGCGTACACCAACGACCCGGGGCTCCGGCTCACCGGCACCGGCGAGGCGGGCAGCACCGTCTCGGTCCTCGACCAGGGCTCCGCCGACGAGCTGTGCATCACCGGGGTGCCGGCGGGCGGCGAGTGGTCCTGCCTGCCGGTGGAGGAGCTGGCGGACGGGAAGCACCTGCTCACCCCGGTCGCGGTGGACGTCGCGGGGAACCGGACGACCGGGCAGCCGGTCGCGCTGGTCGTCGACACCGGGCTGCCGGCCCGGCCGGTGCTCACGTCGCCGGCCTCGGGGGAGACGCTGCGGGTCAGCCGTCCGAAGCTGGTCGGCCGGGCCGATCCGGACGCGAACGTGCTGGTCACGGCGCAGGCCGGGGCGGGCTCGGAGTCACAGCGGCGGACGGTGCTGTGCGGGGCGACGGCGGCGCTCGACGGGAGCTGGGCCTGCACGGCCAACCGGGACCTGGCGGACGGGGAGCAGTGGCTGGTCGTCACGGCGACCGACCGGGCGGGCAACGAGGCCTCGGCGGCGCCGGTGCCGGTCCGGGTCGCCACGGCGGAGGCCGTGCCCAGCCCGGCGGCGCCGAGCCCGACGGCTTCGGGTGCGGTGGCGCCGAGTGCGACGGCCTCGACCGCGGCCTCGGCCTCGGGGACGTCGAGCCCGGTGGCCGCGGGCCCGACGGCAACGGCAACGGCGACGGCGACGCTGACGGCCACGGCCACGGCATCGAGTCCGGCGTCGGCCGCCTCGTCGGCCCCGTCCGCGGTGGAGGTGCCCGCGGTGGTGCCCGCGGTACTGCCGATCGCGGTTCCGGCGGCGGGCGCCCGGCCGCTGACGGCCGCTCCGGTGGCGACCGGATCCCCGGCCGTGCCGACCGCGGCGCCGTCGGCGGCACCGCCGGTGTCCGCGAAGGCGACGCCGCGTGCCTCGGCCCCCGCTACACCGGCCGCGGCCACCGCTTCCACCAGGCCCGTCGTCCCGAGCCCTGCTCCCGCGGTGTCCGCCTCCCCGGCCCCGGCCACCGGCCCCGGCCGCTCGCCGGCGGCCGGCGCCGCGGTGGCGTCCGCCCCCGCACCGGCCGGTCCGGCCGACGCGGCCGGGCCCGCCGAATCCGCCGGGCCCGCCGGGTCCGCGCCGCGGCCGTTGGCGGCGCCCCCGGTGGGGGCCGCGCCCGGCACACCCGAGCCCTCCGGGGCGACCCGCTGGCGTGGTGGGCTCGCCGGAGTCCTGCTGGTGCTCACCGGCCTCGGACTGATCACCCGCCGGGTGTTCGCCCGCAGGCCCGGTGATCCTCGGCGCTGAACGGCGCCGAACTGTCCCGACCATCAGTTCATGTGCCTGCGCGTCAGGTCAGCTTTGGATCATTCGTCAGTAAATGTCGACACACCTCGGTTCAAATGTCGCATTTGATGACGTATGAACTTAGCCTGACCCTGGCACTGCCCGTCAGATCCGGGCCGCCCGTTGCGCGACACACAGACCCAGAGGATCCGTGCATGGACGTCACCCGCGATTCTTCGCAGCGACCCGACCCCCTGCCCAAGGCGCTCCCGCCCGCACTGCCGGAACGTTCCGCCTCCGGCTCCAGCCGGCTGGCCAAGGCCACCGTCAGGGCCGTCCAGCAGAGCGGCCCGGCCGACGCCGGCCCGGCGACCACCCCGCTGGCCGTCCTCCCGAGCCCCGCCCCGGCCGTCGGTGCCGGCCCGGAGGACCTGCTCGACCCGCTGGAGACGGCCGCTCCCGAGACCGTCGAACTCCCGGATCCGGTGACGGCCGCCGCCCCGGCCGCCGCCACCTCCCGGCGCCCGCCCCGGGCCGACCAGGCGCTGCGCGAGCACCGCGCCGCCTCGCTGCCCGGCTGGATCGCCCTGCTGGCGGTGCTGATCGGGGTGGCCGGCGTGCTGTTCGTCCTGCTGCGCACCGGTGTCATCCCGTACTGGGACGCGCTGCCCGACCTGCGCGGCAGCGCCTCGCGGGAGAGCGGCCAGGTCGAGGTGGACGCCCAGTGGATCGCCGGGGCGGCCGCGGCCGGCCTGCTGGTGATCTGCGCGCTCGCCGGGCTGCTGGCCAACGCGGGCGGCGAGACCCGGGTGCTGACCCGGTGGGGCCGCTACCGGGGCACCGTCCGCCGGGCGGGCCTGGTCTGGGTCAACCCGCTGCTGCGCCGTCGCCGGGTCGACGTGCGGCTGCGGCACTGGCGCAGCGAGTCGGCCAAGGTGGTGGACCGCACCGGCACGCCGATCGTCGTCCGGCTGCTGATCGTCTGGCGGGTCAAGGACACCGCGCGGGCGCTGCTGGCGATCGAGGACCACGAGAGCTACCTGCGCGAGCAGGTGCAGGCGGTGCTCACCCGCACCGCCTCCACCCTGCCCTGCGACAGCAACGCGGCGCCCGGCCCGGCGCTGCGCGACGGGCAGTGGTTCGCCGACGAGATGACCAGGGCGCTGGCCGCCGAGGTCGCCCCGGCCGGCCTGGAGGTCTACTCGGTGCAGCCGCTGGCCCTCGACTACGCGCCCGAGGTGGCCGAGTCGATGCGCCGGCGCCGGCTGGCGGACCTGGACGCGGGCCTGCGCACCGTCCTGGTGGACGACGCGGTGGAGGCGGCGGCGCTGGCCGTCCGCCGCCTGGAGCGGGCGACCGCGCACGAACTGGACGAGGCCGCCCGCAGCTCGCTGATGGAACAGCTGCTGGTCGCCTTCGTCGCCCCGGCCGGAGTGGCCGCCTCGGTACCGCCCCCGGCCGCCCGTGCCGGACGGAAGGAAGGACGACCCGCATGAGGATAGCCACCGGTGCGTACGCCGGATCCCGGACCGGAGCCGAGGGCGATCCCGGCCTGATCGGTTTCGAGGAGCGCCTCGGCAGCATCCCCGCGATCGCGGGCTGCGGCTGCCCCAACTGCGTCGTCCGGCCGCGCTCCGCCCGCTCCGCGGCGGCGGTCGGTGGCGGCCGAATACACCGGGCGGTGCGGAGCACCTGCCTGGCCACCACCGTGCTGGCGGGCGCCGGCGTCGTCGGCCTGACGGCCGGCGCCGGATCCGCGCACGCCGCGGCCGGCAAGCAGGGGTGGGACGGCTCGAAGTACTGGTTCAAGAGCGGCTCCGGCGAGTGGCGGTGGACCAGCCACTACGACGTCTACGCGAGCCGCACCGGAAGCTCCGGCGGCTCGGCCGGCTCCGCCGCCCAGTCCGCGTCCAACGGCCCGGCCTCCTCGGCCGGGATCCGCCAGGGGTGGGACGGCTCGAAGTACTGGTTCAAGAACGGCTCCGGCGAGTGGCGGTGGACCAGCCACTACGACGTCTACGCCAGCCGCACGGGGGCCTCCGGCGGGGGTTCGGCCCAGGCTCCCGCGCAGCCCGCGCCCCCTGCGGGCCGGCCCCCGGCGAACACCGCCCCGGCCTCCGGGAACCTGGAGTCCGCGATCGACTACGCGCTCGCCCAGCTGGGCAAGCCGTACGTCTGGGGCGGCAACGGCCCGTCCGGCTACGACTGCTCGGGGCTGGTCCAGCAGGCCTACCGGCGTGCGGGGATCAGCCTGCCGCGGGTCGCCGACGACCAGTACGCGGCGACCACGCCGATCGGCTCCGGGCAGCTGCGCCGCGGCGACCTGGTGTTCTGGTCCGACAGCGGCCGGGCCTCGGGCATCCACCACGTGGGGATCTACCTCGGCGGCGGCAAGTTCGTGGAGGCTCCGCGGCCGGGCACGACCGTCCGGATCTCCACCCTCAGCCCGGGCTACTACCCGACCCACATCGGCCGGCCGTAGGACTCCTCCCGGCGCACGGCGCGCGACGGGCCCCCGGCCGCCCCTTCCGGCCGCCGGGGGCCCGCCCGCGTGCCCGGGCGGGGCGGGCTCAGGCGGAGGCGGCGTCCAGCAGGGCGGTCTGCTCCGGGGTGAGCTTCAGGACCGCACCGGCCAGCAGCGGCGGGAGCTGCTCGACGGTGCGGGCGCTGGCGATCGGGGCGGCGACGGTCGGACGGGCGGCGAGCCAGGCCAGGGCGACGGAGGCGGGCTCCACCCCCTGCTCGGCGGCGACGGCGTCCAGCGCCTCCAGCACCCTGGGCCCGCGCGGCTCGGCCAGGTAGCGGGCGGCGCCCTCGGCGCGGGCGCTGTCCACACCGGCGGCGCCCGGGCGGTACTTGCCGGTCAGGAAGCCGGAGGCCAGCGCGTAGTACGGGACGGTGGCCAGGCCGTGCTCGGCCACCACCTCGGCCAGCGGGCCCTCGAAGGTGCCGCGCGAGACCAGGTTGTAGTGCGGCTGGACGGCGACGTACTTCGCCAGGCCCTCGCGCTCGGCGAAGGCCAGCGCCTCGGTGAGCCGCTCGGCGGAGATGTTGGAGGCGGCGACGGCCCGGACCTTGCCCTCGCGGACCAGCTCGTCCAACGCGGTGACGAACTCCTCGACCGGGGTGTCGTCGTCCCGGTGGGTGTAGTAGAGGTCGATCCGCTCGACGCCCAGGCGCCGCAGCGAGTCCTCGGCGGCGGCCTTGATCGTGGCGGCGCCCAGGCCGCTGCGCTCGGCGAGCATGCCGACCTTGGTGGCGATCACGATGTCCTCGCGGTTGCCGCGGCTGCGCAGCCAGTTGCCGATCACCGTCTCGGACTCGCCTCCGGTGTTGCCCGGGGCCCAGGAGGAGTAGACGTCGGCGCTGTCGACGAAGTTGCCGCCGGCCTCCGCGTAGGCGTCCAGCACGGCGAAGGACTGCTGCTCGTCGGCCGTCCAGCCGAAGACGTTGCCGCCGAGGGCGAGCGGGAAGACGGACAGGTCGGAGGTGCCGAGGCTCACCCGGCTGTGGTTTCCGGTCATGACGCCAGTCAACCCGACGCCGCCGCCCGGCATTCCGGCGGCCCGCGCGCCGCGCCGAGCTCTCGTCCCTCCAGTCGCACGCGCGGGTGGTGCGGCCCGCGTGACGGGGGTCCGGGGTGTGCCCGGGGTGGCCGGATTCGTTAGAGTCCGTGCCATGGCTGACAACGACTACGACCCCGCCGGCAGCACCCAGATGTTCCGGGCGTTCGTCGACGAGAGCCCGGCGCCCCAGGCCCCGGGCAACGTTTCCACCTACGGCAGCAGCAAGGGCGGCAGCCGCACCGGCGTGATCGCGCTGGTCGCCGTCGTCGTGCTGGTCGTCCTGGGCGGCGTCGTCTGGCTGGCGGTCAAGTGACCCTCGCGCGGGTGACCCTCGTCCGGGTCACCCGCGCGACGGGAGAGGAACGCCTCAGCAGGGCTTGCGCCAGGCGTTCAGTTCGAGCTTCTTGCGCATCGAACTGAAGCCCAGCGACCTGGCCTTGGCGCAGAACTGGTCCGTGTCGAGCTTGTACTCGACGTGGAAGACCGCCTTGCCCGCCTTGACGAACGGCGCGACCCGGTCGCACTCGTCGAACTGCGCGCACTCCTCGTTGACCGCGAAGTCGAAGTCCGGGAGCAGCGCCGGGATCTGGTCCAGGTCGTTCTTCAGACCGATGGCCAGCCCGCGCTCGTGGGCGAGCTGCGCCAGCATCCGGTTGTAGCGGAGCTGGTCGTCCGCGGTCAGCGGGAAGCCGCTGTTCTGGTTGTAGGCCTCGATGGTGTCCGGTTCGACGGCGTCGAAGCCCTTGCTCCGGCACATGTCGAAGCGGGCGGCCATCAGCGGCCTCAGCTGGTCGAGCTTGCGGATGTCGAACCACTTCTCGCCCTTCCAGCCGGTGTCCGAGCCCTGGAGGGACTTGGCGAAGGCGGCGGAGTCGGGGCGGAAGTCCTCCCAGGAGCCGGCGTTGATGTAGCAGATCACCTTGCGGCCCTTGGCGTGCAGCGCGGCCACCACCGAGGCGTCGTTCTCGAAGCCGTCGATGTCGTAGACCGGCACGTCCACCGACTGGTCCACCCCGCCGCCCAGCTGCCACTGCCAGGCCAGGCCGGGGGTGGGCTGCCAGCGGGCGCCGGCCGGCGGCGGCGCCGGGTTGCCCGGAGGGGTGCCGGTCCCCGGCGGGGGTGCGGGTGGCACGGTGGTGCCGGGCGTGCCCGGGGGCGGGGCGGTGGCACCCGGGGTGGTGGGCGCGGTGCTCGGCGTGCCCGGCGCGCCGGTGCTCGGGTCGGGGGTGCCGGGGGTGGTCGGCGCGGTGGCCGCGGGAGTGGGGCTCGCAGTGCCGTCGGCCTGGTCCTGGTCGTCCTCCGATCCCGAGCTGCTGCACGAACTGACCAGCAGGGCGGTGGCGGTGGCGGCGGCCAGGGCGGCCGGAAGTAGCCGGTTGCGGCGGTTCACGGTAGTCGGGCTCCGGATCGGGTCAGGTCAGTTCGGCGGCGTTCAGGCCGTACGGCAGGGTGCGCCAGGGGTTCTCCCCGGCTCCCGGTACGGCGCAGCCGACGCCGGCTCGCCGGGCGGCGATCAGGGCGGCGGCGTCCTGGGCGTGCTCGGCGGGGACGTCGTAGACCAGGTGGCAGAAGCGGGAGGCCGCGTGCCGGCCGGTCCACAGCGGCAGCGACATGGAGCGGTAGGCGTCCCAGTCGCCCTCGAAGGTCACCAGCAGGTCGGCCAGGCCGACTTCGGCGTAGCCCGGGTCCGGGTGCTCGCCGTGGCCGAACACCACGGTGCCGCAGCCGGCCGCGCGGGCGGCCGTGGCCAGCCGCCGGTAGTGCGCCAGCGCGCCCGGGTGGGTGGCGACCTGGTCGAGGTAGACGCCGGTGATGCCGTGCCGCTGGCGGTACGTCAGGATGTCGGCCACCACCGCCGCGTGCGGTCGGCGGCCGTAGTCGGTGTCGGCGTACCCGACCAGCGGGAGCCCGGCGGCGCGCAGTTCGTCCGCCGCCTCGGCGAAGACGTGGTCCGGGAGCTCGCCCGGGCCGTCGGCGAGGTTGAGCACCACGGCGGCGATCCTGGCGGGGTCGGCGGCGGCGACCGCCTGCCAGGCCGCCGGGTCCACCGCGGGGTGGACGTACAGCGGCACCAGCAGGCGGCCGTCGGGGGTCTGCCCGGTGGTCATGCGACCACCGGGTCGGGCGTCGGCCCGGCGGTGCCGAGCCAGAGGTCGCGCAGGGTGTCGGCGAGGTCCGTCCGCGGGTGCCAGCCGAGCTCCCGGGCGGCGGCCGACACGTCGGCCTGCTGCCAGGAGACCCCGGCCGAGCGCTCGGAGCCGGCCCCGCTCTCGTCGATCCGGCCGGTGTAGCCGGCCGCGGCGGCGAGCCCGTCGGCGATCGCCCGGACCTGCCGGGCCTGCCCGGAGGCCAGGTTGAGCACCCGGGGGAGCGGACGGTCGGCGGTGACGGCCAGGCCGACCGCCGCCGCCACGTCCCGGGCGTCGACGAAGTCGCGGTAGGCGGAGAGGTCGCCCACCGTGATCACGCCGGCGGTGCCCTCGGGCGCCACCCGGCGCAGCTCGGCGGCCAGCCGGCCGGGCAGCGAGCCCGCCGGTGCGCCGGGGCCGACCGGGTTGAACACCCGCAGCACCACGGCGTCCAGCGGCGAGCCGGCCACCGCGAGGGAGCCGGCCAGCTTGGTCGCGCCGTACACGCCGACCGGGCGGGCGTCGGCGTCCTCGGCGAGCGACTCGCCGCGGGCGCAGACGCCGTACTCGCCGGCCGAACCGATGTGCACCAGGCGGGCCTTCGGGGCGCCGAGGGAGAGCGCCTCGCAGAGCACCGCCGGGCCGCGGGCGTTCACCTCGGCGAGCTTGACCGCGCTGCCGGCCACCGCGCCGGCGAAGTTGACCACCGCGTCGGGGGCCAGGGCGGACAGTTCCTCGCCGAGCGGGCCGGCCTGGGCGGTGGCCAGGTCCAGCCGGAGGTCGTGGGCGGGCCGCCGGCCCGCGGTCAGCACGGTGGCACCGGGCAGCGACCGCAGGACGGCGGTGGCGTGACGGCCCAGGAAGCCGTCGCCGCCGAGGAGCAGTATTCTCACGCGGCCCGTCCGTCGCTCTCGACGCCCGCGGCGGCGGGCTCGGTGGGCACGTCGTCCGGGGCGGTGCGGGCGGCCGGGATCGGCAGCTCCGCGACGCCCGGCGCGATGCCGGTGGACTCGAAGGGCATCAGGACCGGACGGATCGTGGAGAACTCGGCGTTCGCCCGGTCGTAGTCGTCGGGCCGACCGATGTCCAGCCAGTAGCCGCCGAACTCGTAGGCGGACGGCGGGGTCCCGGCGGCCAGCAGGTCGAGCACCAGCTCGTCGAAGCCCAGCGGCAGGCCGGGGGTGTACGAGGCCAGCGCCGAGCGCGAGACGCCGTACACGCCCATCGAGACGCGGTAGTCGATGCTGGGCTTCTCCTGGAAGCCGGTGATGGTGCCCGCGTCGGAGGTCAGCACGCCGAAGTCGATCTTGACCTGGCGGGCGTAGGTGGCGATGGTCAGCGGGGCGCCGGACGACTCGTGGTGCTTGAGCACCCCGGCGAAGTCCAGGTCGGTCAGGATGTCGCCGTTCATCACCAGGAAGTGCTCGGGCAGGCGCTCCTGCATGGTGAGCAGCGGGCCCATGGTGCCGAGCGGGCTGTCCTCGACGGCGTAGCCGACCCGCAGGCCCCACTGGGAGCCGTTGCCGACGTAGGCGCGGATGATGTGGCCGAGATGGCCGATGGCCAGGGTGACGCTCTCGAAGCCCGCGGCGGCGAGCTGTCGCATCACGATCTCCAGGATCGCGTGCTGGTCGCCGATCGGGACGAGCGGCTTGGGAAGCGCGGTGGTGTACGGGCGGAGACGGACGCCCTTGCCGCCGGCCAGGATCACTGCGTGCATGGTGTTTCCCCCACGGAAAGGATGTGCAGGACACGAACCTTGGTTACCAGGACGAGCAAGCTCGGTAGGGCGGTCAGACGTTGTAGATGTCGGTCTTGTAGCGGGCCAGGTTGGCCGGGTCGCGGAAGAACTCGATGGTCTGCTCCAGGCCCTGCTCCAGGGTGAAGGCCGGGGCCCAGCCGGTGGCCTCGCGCAGCCGGGTCGCGTCCGCGACCAGGCGCATCACCTCGGAGTTGGTCGGGCGGATGCGCTGCTCGTCCTCCTTCACCACCAGGTCGACGCCCATCAGCTTGCCGACCAGGGTGACCAGGTCGCCGACCGAGATCTCGCCGCCGGTGCCGGCGTTGAACGTCCGGCCGACCACGGTCTCGGCCGGCGCGGTGCCCACCGTGCGGAAGGCGTTGGCGGTGTCCTTGACGAACATGAAGTCGCGGGTCGGGCGCAGGTCGCCGAGGGTGATCTCGGTCTGGCCGGCCGCGACCTGGGCGATCACGGTCGGGATGACGGCGCGCATCGACTGGCGCGGGCCGAAGGTGTTGAACGGGCGCAGGGTGACGACCGGGGTCTCGAAGCTGGCGTGGTAGCTGTCGGCCAGCCGGTCCCCGCCCGCCTTGGAGGCGGCGTACGGGGACTGGGTGTTGATCGGGTGGTCCTCGGTGATCGGCACGGTCTGCGCGGTGCCGTACGTCTCGCTGGTCGAGGTGTGCACCAGGCGGGGGATCTCCAGGTGGCGCACCGCCTCCAGCACGTTCAGGGTGCCGGTGACGTTGGTGTCCACGTACGAGTGGGGGGCCCGGTAGGAGTACGGGATCGCGATCAGGGCGGCCAGGTGGTAGACCGCCTCGGTGCCCTTGACCAGGCCGTTGACCGAACCAGGGTCCCGGACGTCGCCCAGGACGACCTCGACCGAGTCCAGCACCTCCTCGGAGAGGGTCTCCAGCCAGCCGAAGGACGAGAACGAGTTGTACTGGACCATCGCGCGGACGTGGTGCCCGTCGGCGACCAGGGTCTCGACGAGGTGGGAGCCGATGAAGCCCTCGGCTCCGGTAACCGCGACGCTGCTCATGCGGATTTCGCTTTCTCGATCTGCCGGGGCGGCCGGCGCGCGCTGTGGTGGCCGGCCGCCGTCGGCCCGGTGGACGTCTCAGGTGGGACGCGTACGGCGGTGCACGCGAAGGAAGGCGTGCGGGATATTCGATGTGACCAGCGGTGCTGGGT
Organism: Kitasatospora sp. NPDC018619; assembly: GCF_044391605.1. Taxonomy (NCBI): domain Bacteria; kingdom Bacillati; phylum Actinomycetota; class Actinomycetes; order Kitasatosporales; family Streptomycetaceae; genus Kitasatospora; species Kitasatospora sp. NPDC018619. Next base: position 19,453 of record NZ_JBISAI010000004.1, on the reverse strand, counting down.
GGTGCGTGTTCAGCGGTGCTGGGTGGTGCGGCCGAGCGCGGGCCCGGCCAGTGCGGTGAGGACGAGGGCGGCCGCCCCGCAGCCGGTCAGCTGCAGGACGATCGGGTCCGCACCCGCCAGCAGCCCGGCGCTCTCGGCGACCGCGGCGGCCAGACAGACGAGGGCGGTGCTCCAGCTGAACCCGAAGGCGTTCAGCAGCAGCGCCAGCCAGAGCGAGCCGCCGAGGAGCAGCATCGCGCCCAGCTGCGGCACGCCGAGCGCGGGGGCGCCGGGCCACAGCACGGTCGCGGCGGCGTCCAGCGCGGCCACGGTGGTGAGGTAGATGAAGAGGCAGCCGAGCAGGATCGCGCCGGTGCGGCGGGCGAACTGTCCGCTGGTGTGGCTGGTGCGCAGCGCGGCCACCGCCAGCGCCCGGTAGCGGAAGAGCAGCCACTCGGCGAGGCCCAGGCTGAGCGTCAGCGCGATCATGGCCGGCCCGGTCGGGGTGGTCGAGGCCTCCTGCGCGGGGTGGCCGCCGGTCAGCACGGCCTGGTGGAGGGTCTCGCCGAGGCCGGCGATCAGCGTGAGCGCGCCGCAGGCCAGGCCGAACAGCAGGTGCGGGACCTCCTGGCGGACCGGCAGCCGCGGCCCGGCGGACTCGCGTTCGCCGCCGCGGATGCAGACCAGCAGTTCCCGGGCGGCCAGGCCGACCGCCAGCACCAGGGAGGCGAGCAGCACGACCGTCCGGACGAGCTGGGGGACGTCCGCCGCCAGCACCACGCCCGCGCCCACCGAGGCCGGGGCCAGCGCCAGCAGCAGGAACTTCTCCCGCCCGAGCACCAGCAGCACGGTGGCCGCGCCCAGGTAGCAGGACTGCCCGGCGGCGAAGCACAGCGCGCCGAGCGGCCCGCCGACGACGTACGCGGCGGCCGCCGCGACCAGCGCGCCGGCCGGGGCGCCGACCGCCAGGCAGACGGCGGCCTCGCGGCGGCGCAGCCGGCCCAGCCAGCGGTAGGAGCGGTGCGCCAGGGCCTGGTTGAAGCCCCAGCTGACCAGCGTGGCGACGGACAGCGCGAGCATGCCCGAGGGCAGGCCGAAGCGCATCCGGGTGGTCGCGAACAGGTTGGCGCCGAGCAGGTAGCCGAGCCCGGGCAGGGCGAACACCAGGCCGCGCACCACGCAGCGCCAGGGGTCGGCCCGCCAGGGGTTGGCGAACTCCGAGCTGGGGCCGGGGTAGCGGCGCTCGACCTTCTCGAACAGCTCCTCGGCGACGGTGAAGGCGTCGGGGCGGCCGTACAGCAGGGCGGCCTGCTCGTCCGAGAGGCCGTCGGACTCCAGGAAGGCCGCGATCTCGTACGGGTGGACGGCGTCGGCGCAGACGTCGCGCAGGCGCTCGGCGAGCTCGTCCAGCGGGTCGGCGGAGAGGTAGAGCGAGTCCTCGGGCTCCGGCTCCGGCGGGGCGGGGCGCCGCCGCTTGAGCGGCAGGGCGCGCAGCTGGACGGTGTGCTCGGGGCCGGCCTCGTCCGGCACCAGGCGCAGGGGGCCGCTCATGCGTCCACCTCGCGGGAGGCTCGCCTTCCGGCGGTTCGCTCGCTGCGCTCGCTCATGCGCCCGCCTCGCTGCTCGGCGGCCGCTTCGCGGGACGCGCGCCTACCGACGGTTCGCTCGCTGCGCTCGCTCACGCACCCACCTCGCTCGGCTCGGGGCGGGCGGCGGCCAGCTGCTGGTCCCAGTCGGGGCTGGGGACCTGGTCGGTGACGGCGACGACGCCGCCGGGCATCCAGCGTGCGGTGCCCAGGAGTTCGGTGTAGATGCCGCGGAAGCCGTCGATGTTCTGGCGGAGGGTGAACTGCTCGATCACCCGCAGCCGGGCGCCCTCGCCGAGCCGGGCGCGCCGTTCGGGGTCGCGCAGCAGCTCGATCGCGGCGGCCGCCATCGGTTCGGGTTCGCGCGGCGGGACGACCAGTCCGGTGTCGCCGACGGCCTCGCGCACGCCGCCGACGTCGGTGGAGACGGTCGCGCGGCCGCAGGACATCGCCTCGATCAGGGTGAACGGGAAGCCCTCGCTGATGCTGGAGAGCATGACCACGTTGCCCGCCGCGTACGCGTCGGTGATGTCGGCGACGCGGCCCTCGAAGGCCACCGAGTCGGCTATGCCGAGCTCGGCGGCCAGGGCTATGCAGCGGTCCCGGTACGCCTCGCCGCCTTTGGGGGTGCCGCCGAAGAGCCGCAGCCGCGCTTCGGGGATCTCCCGTCGGACGATGGCGAAGGCCCGGATCAGCGTCTCCAGGTCCTTGATCGGGTCGACCCGGCCGGCCCAGCTGAGGGTCGGGGTCTCGGGCTCGGGGCCGGCCGGCGGGAAGGCCGCCGGGTCCACCCCGTTGTAGACGGTGCGGATGTGCGAGGAGGGTGTGCCGCCGCGCTCCTCCCAGCGCCGGTTGTACCGGTTGCCGGGGGTGACCAGCGCGGCCTGCCGGTAGCTCTCCTCGGCGAGCATCCGGTAGAAGCCGAGCAGCAGCGCCTTGACCGGCCAGCGGTAGGGGCCGGTGCGGTAGCCGAGGTAGCGCTCGCGCAGGTAGATGCCGTGCTCGGTGAGCAGAAACGGTACTTCGTACTGCTGTGCGGCGATCAGCCCCGGCAGGGTGGCGAGGCCGCCGCTGGCCGCGTGCGCGACGCCGTCCTTGGGCGGCTCGACCGAGAGCGGCCGCAGGGCGTGCTCCAGCAGGTCGGTGGCGTTCAGCGCGTCGTGCAGGGTGGGCCGGGAGACGGCGGTCGGCAGGTAGTCGCGGGTCCAGACCTGCTGGAGGGTGCGCAGCGCCCGCTCGCTGCGCAGCGCCGGGCTGAGCAGGCCGTGCCGGGCGAGGTCGGCGAAGTTGTACAGCTCGGTGCCGAAGTGGGTGGTGTAGACGGGATCGAGGATGGAGTGCAGGAAGCGCTCGTACGCGTTGAGGAAGCGCCGCATCTCCTTGCCGCGGGGCGGGCGGCCTTCCGAGGCCGGGCCCCACAGCGGTGCGGTGGTGACCGACCGCACGTTGGCGGGCAGTTCCCAGGCCAGCGGCTCGTGGCCCGTTCCGGTGACGGCGATGACGTCGAACTCGACGTCCGGCATGCCCTGGACGAGCTGGTCGCACCAGACGCTCACGCCGCCGTGCTGGTGCGGATACGTCCCCTCGGTGAGCAGGGTGACGCGCATTCCTGTCCCCCCTCCTGTTCTTGCGTCGGTTCCGGTCTGGATGACCGGAACGGGAGCCGTGGCGGGGCCGGGCCGGGCGCCGGCCCGACCCCGCCGGTGGCGGGTGGTGCCGGTTACCGGTGGCCGGAGCGTCCGGTGGTGCTGCTCGGCGCGGCCGTCCCCCCAGAGGCCTTGCCGTTCTTCGTCGCAGCCCCGTCGGCGCGGCCGTCGCCGCCCTGACCGATGGTGCCAGCGGCGGCATCCTTGCCGGGCACCGGGGTTCCGCTGCCCGGGACCAGGGACGGCGCGGGCTTGCGGGTGGTGTCGCTCGGGCCCACCGGGACCGGGGTGGCGACGCCCTGCGGCACGACCTTCTTGTCCGCCGGCGCCGGTGCCGGGACGGACTTGGCCGCGACGCTCGGCGCGACGGCGGCCGGGGCGGCCGGCGCGGTCGGCAGCTGCAGGGTGACGCTGCTCTGGAGGGCGCCCGGGGACACCCAACCGGAGAGGCTACCGGCGTAGGCCGAACCGAACCCACCCGTTCCGATGGCCAGCTTCTGAGCAGTTCCGGTCGGCATGGTGGCCTGGACCTGAACGCCGGACGGCGCGTTGACCGTGACGGTGGTGCCGACCCGGTAGGCGGTGACCTGGCCGGCCGCGAGCGCGGAGTTCCAGGCGGCGCGGCGCTGGAACTCCTGGCCGATCTCCCGCTGGCTCAGGTTCACGATCGGCGCGTTGTCCGCGTGCAGCGAGCGGTAGGTGCCCAGGATCTTCTCCAGCACCGGGTACAGGATGCGGTCCTCGGAGAGGTTCGACTGGTGCACGAAGTGCGGCCGCGGGTCGTTGTTCAGCACGTGGCCGAGGTCGATCCGGGCCTCCAGCGGCACGATGTACGACTGGTAGCCGGTGGCGGTGTCCAGCGGCTGGGCCAGGCAGGTGGAGTTGGCGTTGTTCTCGCAGACGCCGCTGCCGCCGTTGGCCTTGCTGGTGTAGATCCAGTTGTACTCGTCGGCCTCCTCCTTCGCCGTACCGGCGTTGTAGAAGACGTTCATCGGGTACCGCGGCACGGTCAGCGTGGAGCTGCCGACGGCCCGCTGGCCGGTCTCGCGGGAGGCGTCGCTGGCGGTGAACTTGATGCCGTTGGCGGCCAGCGTCGGCGCCAGGTTCGGGTTGTCGCTGGTCTCCTGCGGGGCGGTCAGCAGCCCGGAGTGCTCGCCGGTGACGAGGGTCTGCGGGTCGACCTGGAGGCCCTGCGCGGCGGCCCAGTCGAAGTTGTTCCTGATCTGGGTGGAGATGGTGTTCTGGTCGACCCAGACGGTGGCGCCCGCACTGTTCTTGGCGCAGACCCACGGCACCACCGTGACGTTCTGCTCGCAGCCCAGGTACGGGTGGGTGAAGGTGTGGTTGACCCACCGGTAGCTGTTCTGGTCGGCGATCATCTGGTTCGCCGTGGGGTCCACCGTGGTCTGGTGGTCGGCCTTCCAGTCCTCGCTGCCGCCGCCGTTGAACACCATGTCCAGGGTGAAGTTGTTGGCGGCCTGCCACTGCTTGAGGTGGTTGGCGTCGTCGACGGTCATCCGGATCGGGTTGGCGGTGTCCGGGGTGCCGGGCGGGCAGGTGACGTCGCCGGGGGTGCACTTGAGGACGGTGTCCCAGCGGTCGTCGGCCAGGAAGACGTCGTCCACGTGGGTGGCGAAGTAGTTGCGGTCGTAGCCGAGGTGCACGCCCTGGGTGAGCCAGTCGACCATGCCGCGGGCCAGCAGGCGGTACTGCTGCTGGTACTGGTTGTAGACGAACGTGACGACCAGTTCCTTGCGGCCGTCGTGGGTGTACTCACCGACCAGTGATCCGCGGCTGGTCGAGTCGGGTATCGGCGCGTCGACCAGCGGGACGAACGAGGAGCCGGCCGGCAGCCCGGCGAGGGGGGTGGCGAGGTAGCCGTAGCTCTCGCTGACGTTCGGGTCGTTGTCCTCGAACGGGACGCTGCCCTTGAGGTACCCGAACGGGCCCGAAGTTCCGGCCGCCGTGGTGGCGCCCTGGAATCCGTCGAGCGTTCCCACGAATCCGGGATTCTGGGCGTAGTTCAGCCCGACCCCCGGGTTGGCCCAGGTGTAGGCGTCGATCTGGCGGACGTTGAATGCGGCTTCGTAGGTCGCGATCGCCGTCATCTCGGCGGCGCTGTTGGGGAAGGGGTTTTCGTTGGGCAGCACGATGCCCTGGAACTTCCCCCGGGGCTGGCCGTTCAGCGTGTCGCTCAGGAAAGCCGAGTTGATGACGGGGCGGCCGGGGTCGTTGAGGCTGACCACCTTGTACGGCGTGCCCTGGCTCTTCAGCTCGGCGGTGATGGCGGCGACGGACGGGCCGCCGTCGTCGACGACCAGGACGGTGAGGTCGATCCTGGCCGGCGGGGTGTCGCCGTGGGCCAGGGTGGTCTGCAGGCCGCTGGCCAGCAGGACTGCCGCCGCGCATGCGGCGACTCTTCGGGTCGCTCGACCCATGGTGATCCTCCCCTTGGTGCAGGCGTCGCGCTGCTCGGCGCGCGCCTGCCCGTGTAGCTGTTCGCGGGCAGCAGGCTGCCCGGGCCCATCCTGGTCGAGGGACAGTGGTGCGAGGGACCAATTGGGCGAGAGTGCAGCGAACCTGTTACCAACGTTCATGGCGAGGCCATGAAGGCGCTGATTGTGACCGGAACCGTACCGGTGACGCAAATAATGAATTGAAAATGAAAAACCGGAAGCTGAGTGCTACACGTGGTTACCGACGGTGGGGCCCGGTGGGCGCGTGGGACACCTGCACTGTCGTCGTTGCGCCTGACACTCTTGCACATCTCACCGCCCGGTTGGACAGGTTCATGCAATATCGAGCACCGCTGTGCCATGTGACAGTCCGAATATGCAATGCCGGTGCCCGTGTGGTCGATCAGCATACCGAGCCGGGGGGATTCCCGGGCGTACGGAATGCGTCACCGAAGGCCGGGGAAACGCCGCTGGTCGGACGCAGCCCCGCTTTGCGGCGTGTACCGAATGCCGGGGGCCGGGCGGCTGGCGGGCGGTTCTCCGGTGCGGGGCGGCACTGCGCGGCGATGGCCTGAACCGTGCCGCCGGGAGTCCCGGCCGGCCCGTGCGGCGGACCTGCGGGGCGCGGAGGGCGCGACGGGGCCGGTCTGGACCACACACGAGGTTCCGGGCCGACCGGCGACGTGGCGGCACGTCACATGCGCTCGGCGGGACCGGCCTTCGACCTCGTCGCGCCGATCGGTGGCGCGCCGGGGGCGGGTGAAGCGGATCGGCCGCCGGGGACGGTCTCGGTCCCCGGCGGCCGGTCTCGTCGGCAGCCCCCGCTGGTCGGCCCCTGTCGGTCAGCCCTCGTTGATCAGCCCTTCGCGCAGCTGGGTGAGTGTCCGGGTGAGCAACCGGGAGACGTGCATCTGGGAGATCCCGATCTCCTCGCCGATCTGCGACTGCGTCAGGTTGCCGAAGAACCGCAGCATGATGATCCGGCGCTCGCGCGGCGGCAGCTTGGCCAGCAGCGGCTTGAGCGACTCCCGGTACTCCACGCCCTCCAGTGCGAGGTCCTCGTAACCGAGCCGGTCGGCCAGCGGCCCGTCGCTGTCCTCCTCGCCGGTGCCGGAGTCGAGCGAGCTGGCGGTGTACGCGTTGCCGACCGCGAGGCCCTCGACCACGTCCTCCTCGCTGACCCCGAGGCAGGCCGCCAGCTCGGCGACGGTGGGGGAGCGGTCCAGCCGCTGGGAGAGGTCGTCGCCGGCCTTGGTGAGCGCCAGCCGCAGCTCCTGGAGCCGCCGCGGCACCCGGACCGACCAGCTGGTGTCCCGGAAGAAGCGCTTGATCTCGCCGACCACGGTGGGCATCGCGAAGGTGGGGAACTCCACCCCGCGCTCCGGGTCGAACCGGTCGATCGCCTTGATCAGCCCGATGGTGCCGACCTGGACGATGTCCTCCATCGGCTCGTTGCGGCTGCGGAAGCGGGCCGAGGCGTACCGGACCAGCGGCAGGTTGAGCTCGATCAGGGTGTCGCGCACGTAGGCGTGCTCGGTGCTGCCCGGATCCAGCGCGGCCAGCCGCAGGAACAGCGAGCGGGAGAGCGTCCGGGTGTCCAGCCCGGAGCCGGGCGGCGTCGAATCCCCGGCGTCGGGGCCGGGCGGCTGGAGCGGTTCGACCCGCTGCCGCGGGACCAGGTCCTCGACGACGGCCGTGCCGTTGGCCTGTCCAGCGTGGATCTCCGCAGTGCCCAGCTCTCCGGACATGCACCCACCCCCTTGTGACTGTCGGTTGAACGGGGGCCGTCGCGCGGAGGTTCCCGGCGAGGGCCTTCCCCCTCCATACCGGAACACGGTCCACGGCAAACCCGAACGTCGCAAGATGTCACGCGGGGGTAACTCGCTGCGATCCTCACTCTTCCCAGGAGTTGCCGGTCCGAAGCCTGGTCAGGATCCGGGAGAGCAGCCGGGACACGTGCATCTGGGACATCCCCAGCTCGGTGCTGATCTGGGACTGGGTCAGGTTGGCGAAGAACCTCAGCATCACGATCCGCCGCTCCCGTTCGGGCAGCTGGACCAGCAGGTGGCGGACCATGTCCCGGTGCTCGACCTCGGCCAGCGCGGAGTCCTCGTAGCCGAGCCGGTCGAGCAGGGCGAGCCCGCCCTCGTGCTCCTGCGCGGCCTCCAGGGACGCCGCGTTGTAGGCGCGGCCGGCGTCCAGGCAGGCCCGCACGTCCTCCTCGGGGATCCGCAGGCTGGCGGCGATCTCGGGCACCTTGGGCACCCGGCCGTGCAGCACCGTCAGCTCCTCCATCGCGCCGCTGACCTGGACCCACAGCTCCTGGAGCCGGCGCGGCACGTGCATGGTGCGGACGTTGTCCCGGAAGTACCGCTTGATCTCGCCGAGGATGGTCGGCAGCGCGTAGGTGGGGAACTGGACGCCGCGGCCCGGGTCGAAGCGGTCGATCGCGTTGATCAGGCCGATGGTGCCGACCTGAACGACGTCCTCCATCGGCTCGCTGCGGCTGCGGAAGCGGGTGGCCGCGTAGCGGACCAGCGGGATGTTCACCTCGATCAGGGCGGCCCGCACCCGCTCCCGCTCGGGGGCGTCCGCGGGCAGTTCGGCGAGCCGCTCGAACAGCACCCGGGTCAGCGTCCGGACGTCCACGGCGGGGCGGCCGCCGGGGCCGCGCAGGCGGTCCGGGCGGAGCTCGCCGGCCGGGCTGGTGATCGCAGCCAGCACCTCGTCCACGGACACCTCACCCCTCCTGAAGTCGTCAACGGCGGGCCCTGCGGAGCGGGTGTCGTGGCTGGTGTTCACCACCTCGCCATGTCCGGCAAAACCGGTCATAGCATCACAAGGTGGGCATAGTTCGGGCAAGCACCCGACGGAGGTGTGTTGGTCGGCCGTTCAACCTTTCCCGGGGCGGACGGCGAAGCGGCGCAAGGGTCGTTCCGGGGCACGGCACGGCGCCCCGTCCGGGATCGGGACGGGGCGCCGCGGGCCGTCCGGGGGATGCGGCCGGAGCGCGGGCTCCGGCCGGACCGGGCCGGACGGGGTCGGGCTCGCAGGGGTGCTCAGACCTCGATGTCGGCGATCACCCAGGTGGCGAACTCGCGCCACAGGCCGGCCGCCGCCTGGTGGTCCGGGTGGGTCAGGTAGGCCTGGAGGGCGTCGCGGTCCTCGACCAGGCTGTTGATCGCGTAGTCGTACGCGATGTCGCGCTCGGTGGTGTTCCAGCCGCACTCCCACTCGCGCAGCTCCGGGACCACCGGGCCGAGCGCCTCGAAGGCCTTGGCGCCGGCGAGCACGCGCTCTTCGTCCTTGCTGACGCCTTCGTTGAGCTTGAACAGGACCAGGTGCCGGATCACGATTGCCGCTCCTCGCGGACGGGGACAGAGGGTCCCGCTCACCGTAGCCGGTGGGGCCGGCGCGGCCGCCGGGAGGAGGGGTGGGGCAGGGCGGGGGAGGAGTGGGGCAGGGTGGAGGGGTGGCGCCCGGCCGTCACTTGATCAGGCCGGTCATGAAGGTGCCGACTGCCTTGGCCGCGTTCGAGATGCCCTCGAAGCCGAGCTGGACCAGTTCGGCCGACCGGGAGGGCGAGGTGATGATCGAGTAGAGCACGAAGACGAGCAGGAGGATCATGCCGATCTTCTTCGCCTGCGCCATCGGGTGACCTTCCTCCTGCTGTGGGCCGCCGTCATCCGGTCCCCGAGCGGCCTGCAGGGGGCAGCTTATCCACCCGGACGGGCTATCAAGTGTGCGACGCGTTCGGCCGGCGGGACGAAGGTCCCCGCGAGTGGGGCCTTTCTCCGGGTGCCCGGTCGCGGCCCGGACGGCAGGATGGAGACGTACCGAGGATCTGGCAGGAATCCCCGGTACAGGGATCCGGAGCTCCCCGCTGTGGGACCGGTCGCCGCGGCTTCCCCCCGACGCGGCACCGGTTGTGGGACTCCGCCGGGGGAGCGGTCAGTCCCCCCGAGCCGCTCCCCCCTCCAGGCTCCGTACGGACCGGGCACCGGTGGTCATCGGCCCGGGGTACGGAGCCGTTCCTCGTTCCCGGCCGGCTCGTGAGCGGCCCCGTGGCCGCGGGGCCGTCACCGGTGCGGCGGACGTCGGCGGGGAAACGCCGAGGGCCCGTCCGGATCGGACGGGCCCTCGGGCTTTCAAGCGGTAGCGGTGGGATTCGAACCCACGGTGGAGTTGCCCCCACACACGCTTTCGAGGCGTGCTCCTTTGGCCGCTCGGACACGCTACCGAGAGGAACTCTACCGGAGGGGTGGCGCAGTCACGAAATCCGTATCGCCGCGGGGGCCGGCGGCCCCTCAGCGGTGGGTGTCGAAGAAGGCGCGCAGCTGCGCGCCGCACTCCTCGGCGAGGACGCCCCAGACCACCTCGGGGCGGTGGTTGAGCCGGCGGTCGCGCATCACGTCGAAGAGCGAGCCGGCCGCGCCGGCCTTCTCGTCGAGGGCGCCGTAGACCACCCGGTCGATCCGGGACAGCACGACGGCACCGGCGCACATGGTGCACGGCTCCAGCGTGACGACCAGTGTGCAGCCGCTCAGCCGCCACTCGCCGACCCTGGCGGCGGCCTCGCGGATCGCGACCACCTCGGCGTGCGCGGTCGGGTCGCCGACCGCCTCGCGCTCGTTGTGGCCGCGTCCGATCACCTCGCCGTCCGGGCCCAGGACGAGCGCCCCGACCGGTACGTCCCCGGTGGCCGGCGCCAGTGCGGCCTCGGCCATGGCGAGGCGCATCGGTGCCGCCCAGCGGTCGCGGACCGGGTCGGGGCGGACGGGAGCGGGCAGCGGGGGGACGTGCGGGACGGTCGGTGCGGTGGATGCGGGCTGCATGGCATCCAGTGTCGGGCATCCGGTGGTGCGCACCGGCATGACCGGGCGCGCTACCGGACGGCCTCCAGGACCTCGCCGCAGCCCAGGGCCTCGGCGATCTCCTCCAGGGCGTCCCCCGGGACGGCGCCCTCGCCGCTGAGCGCCAGCAGCTCCTCGGAGGCGAGGCCGAACTCGGTGAGCAGGTGGGCGTCGCCGAGCGGGCCGACCGGGACGCCGCCGCGGGTGTCGGCCTCCTCCTCGTCCTGCTCCTCGGCCTCCTCGGCCCCGTCCAGCAGGTGGTCGAGGTCGCCGAACTCGCTCTCGCCGGCCTGGTCGACCAACTCGTCGGTGAGGACGGATCCGTACGAACTGCGGGCGGCCGCGGCGCCGTCCGACACGAAGATCCGCGGGTCCTCCTCGCCGTCCACGCGGACGATGGCGAACCAGGCGTCCTCCTGTTCGATGAAGATCAGGACGCTGTCGTCGTCCTGGGCGGAGTCGCGGGCCAGGTCGACCAGGTCGGCCAGGGTTTCGACGTCGTCGAGCTCCGTCTCGCTCACATCCCACCCGTCCTCGGTGCGAGCAAGCACTGCAGCGAAGTACGCCACCAGGGACACTCCCAAGATCGTCGGTCTCGGCTGTCGGCGCGCACGGGCAACGCGGAAATCCTGGCCGCCCCCGCGCCAGAGGCGGTCCGCTTGTTCGGACCGTCCCATCGGAATCGTGACAGAAAGGCCGCCCTCGCGGGGGGTGTTCGGCAGCGCGTCTTTGCAGGTCGTGTCGGAAGCTCCGGGTGGCGGAGGGCGGGGCGGTCCGAAGCCGGTCGAAATTTGCTCCGAACACCCGTCGGAACCGTCCGGCCCCTCGCCGGGGCCGGGCGGGCGCCCTGCCGGGAGCGCGCCGAGGGAGCTCCGGGGGCGGGCCCGGGCCCTGTCAGATCCGGAAGGTTCGCATCCGCATCGCTTCGCGCATCCGCCGCTCCTTGGTCCGCCGCGGCTGCACCCGCTCCCGCAGCTCGCGCGCCTCGGTGAGCTCGCGCAGGAAGACGGCCCGCCGCTTGCGGCGCTCCGCTTCGGTCTCCGGGTGGTCGAACGGCGGGCCGGGGCTCCGGCCGACCCCGTCGACGGGCTCGTCCGTCGAGCCGTCCCCGGGGTTCGGGTTGCTCGTCATAAGAGGTGACATTCCCCGAACGGCCCGGTTGATACCACACGAGGCACTTCCGCCCGGACATCCGCCACGCGTCACGGCGTGTCACGGGCGTGTCACCCGGTCCGCCGCCCGGTGGGGCACGGCGGGTCGTACACCCGTCCAGGACCGGGCTAACCTCGATACATGCGTCTCCACGTCGTCGACCACCCCCTGGTCGCCCACAAACTCTCCACCCTGCGCGACGAGCGCACCGACTCGCCGACCTTCCGTCGCCTGACCGACGAGCTGGTGACCCTCCTCGCCTACGAGGCAACCCGGGACGTCCGCACCGACGAGGTGGAGATCACCACGCCCGTGGCGGTCACGCTGGGTACCCGGCTCAGCTACCCGCGCCCGCTGGTGGTCCCGATCCTGCGGGCCGGCCTCGGCATGCTGGACGGGATGACCCGCCTGCTGCCGACCGCCGAGGTGGGCTTCCTCGGCATGGTCCGCAACGAGGAGACCCTGGAGGCCTCCACCTACGCCACCCGGATGCCGGACGACCTCTCCGGCCGCCAGGTCTACGTGCTCGACCCGATGCTGGCCACCGGCGGCACGCTGGTCGCCGCGATCCGGATGCTGATCGAGCGCGGTGCCACCGACGTCACCGCCGTGGTGCTGCTGGCCTCCCCCGAGGGCGTCGAGGTGATGCAGCGGGAGCTGGCGGGCATGCCGGTCACCGTGGTCACCGCCGCCCTGGACGAACGGCTCAACGAGAACGGCTACATCGTCCCCGGCCTGGGTGACGCGGGCGACCGGCTCTACGGCACGGCCGGCTGAGCCCCGCCACCCCCGAACCGCCGGGACGACCCGGACCACCGGAACACCGAGAGCCCCCGGCACTGCGTCTGCCGGGGGCTCTTCGCGTCGTCGGGCGGCCGGGGCGGCGCCTCAGCAGGTGCCGGTGGCGGTCGGGGTGGGGGAGGGCTTGGTGGCCAGCGCGAGGGCGGCGGCCGCCTGGGTCTCGTCCAGCAGGGCGTTGTAGCTGTCGCCGATCACGAAGTCCACGGTGGCGTCGGTGCGGGCGTCCGCCGTGACGGTGGCCCCGGCGATCTGCGAGCCGACCAGGGTGCCCGCACCGGCGCCGGCCGGACCGGCGATCACCTGGGCGGTGCCGGGCACCTTCTTGTCCAGCTCGGCCGGGGCGTTGCCGACCTTGCCGATGACGAAGCCGCGCTTCTTGAGGTCCTCGGCCGTCCGGCCGGCCAGGCCGGCCTTGGTGGTGGCGTTGTAGACGTTCACGGTGACGGCCGAGGGCTGCGGGACGGCGTGCGGGTCGCCCTGCGCGGCGGCGGGAGTGCCGGAGGCGTCGGGGGCGCCCGGGGTCGGCGCGGCGAGCGCCTTGCCGGAGGGGGTCGCGCAGGCCTGCGCGGAGGCGCTCTTGTTCCTGCCGGTGAAGATGTCGTACAGCTGCACGCCGCCGAGCGCGACCAGGGCCAGGGCGACCAGGCCGGCGAGCGCGGCGATCACCTTGCGGCTCTTCTTCGGGGGGCGGCCCAACCGGGGGTAGGTGTTGCCGGTGACGCGGTACTGCTTCCCCTTGAGGCCTTGGGGAGTCAACATGCTCACGGTTTGTCTCCCCCTCGTGCCGGGGCGGGGTCGGGATGACGGACCGGCCGGATGGGGGCTTCCCCCGGTGCGGGCGGAATCCCCTGGTCGCGGCCGTAGTCAGCAGCGTAGTGCCGGACAGCCTCGAAGGTACTAAACGATCATCATCTGGCGTACCCCGGTACCCGAACGGGGGTACCCGGGTACGCGCGGACCGCCCTCCGCCGGATGGCGAGGGGGCGGTCCGTGAAGCCCGTGGCGGTGCGGCGGCCCCGCCGGTGCGGGTCCGTCACTCCATTTCGAGGACGCGGGCGTGCAGCACCTGGCGCTGCTGCAACGCGGCCCGGACGGCCCGGTGCAGGCCGTCCTCCAGGTAGAGGTCGCCGTGCCACTTCACCACGTGGGCGAAGAGGTCCCCGTAGAACGTCGAGTCCTCGGCCAGGAGGGTTTCGAGGTCGAGTTGGCCCTTGGTGGTCACCAGCTGGTCGAGTCGCACCGGGCGCGGGGCGACGTCGGCCCACTGGCGGGTGCTCGTCCGGCCGTGATCCGGGTACGGCCGCCCATTGCCGATGCGCTTGAAGATCACACGGAAAGCCTACCGTTCGGACGGCGGATGGCGCAGCAGCCGCGGCGTCGCCACGCGCGCCGGTGTGAACTGCGCATGGACGAATGCCGCTGTTTGATGGGAAATGTCGCAAACATCGCCCGGAGTCGATCGGTTCCAGGTCGATGCCGAAGCGTTCCGAAGCGTTCCGATCCGCTCAGGAGTGTGCACCGATGGACTCCGCTCCCACGCCGCCGACCGTCCGGGAGATCGCCGACGGGTACGCCTTCACCGGTCCCGCCCTCGACCTCGGCGCGGTGCTGCTGGACGGCACCGCGTACCCGGACGCCCAGGTGCGCATTCCGCTGGGCGTGCTCAACCGGCACGGGCTGGTCGCCGGAGCCACCGGCACCGGCAAGACCAAGACCCTCCAGCTGATCGCCGAGCAGCTCTCCGGGCAGGGCGTGCCGGTCTTCCTGGCCGACGTCAAGGGGGACGTCTCCGGGGTCGCCGCTCCCGGGGTGCCGAGCGGACGGACCGACGCGCGCGCCGCCGAGGTCGGGCAGCGATGGGAGCCGCGGGGCTGCCCGGCGGAGTTCTACTCGCTCGGCGGGCAGGGCGCGGGCATCCCGATCCGGGCCACCGTCACCAGCTTCGGGCCGCTGCTGCTGGCCAAGGTGCTCGACCTGAACGAGACCCAGGAGTCCTCGCTCAGCCTGGTGTTCCACTACGCCGACACCCGGGGGCTGGAGCTCTACGACCTCAAGGACCTCACCGCGGTGATCGCCTTCCTCGCCTCGCCAGAGGGCAAGGAGGACCTGCGGACCATCGGCGGGCTCTCGGCGGCCACCGCCGGGGTGATCCTGCGCGCGCTCACCGTGCTGGAGAACGAGGGCGCCGGGGCGTTCTTCGGTGAGCCCGAGTTCGACACCGCCGAGCTGCTGCGGACCGCCCCGGACGGCCGGGGCGTGGTCTCGGTGCTGGAGCTGCCCGCGGTGCAGGACCGGCCGCGGCTGTTCTCCACCTTCCTGATGTGGCTGCTCGCCGACCTCTACCAGGAGCTGCCCGAGGTGGGCGACCCCGACAAGCCCAAGCTGGTGTTCTTCTTCGACGAGGCGCACCTGCTGTTCAAGGGCGCCTCCAAGGCCTTCCTGGAGGCGATCACCCAGACCGTGCGGCTGATCCGCTCCAAGGGCGTGGGCATCTTCTTCGTGACCCAGACGCCGAAGGACGTCCCGTCCGACGTGCTGGCGCAGTTGGGCAACCGGGTGCAGCACGCGCTGCGCGCCTTCACCCCGGACGACGCCAAGGCGCTCAAGGCCACCGTCTCGACCTTCCCGCGCTCCTCGTACGACCTCGGCGCGGTGCTGACCTCGCTGGGCACCGGCGAGGCCGTGGTCACCGTCCTGTCCGAGAAGGGCGCGCCGACGCCGGTCGCGGCGACCAGGCTGCGGGCGCCGCAGTCGCTGATGGGGCCGATCGAGGCGTCGGCCCTGCGGGCCGCGGTGGACGCCTCGCCGCTGACGGCCCGCTACCGGGACGCGATCGACCGGGAGTCGGCGTACGAGAAGCTGGCGGCGCGCGCTCCGCGGCCGGAGGCGGCGCCGGCCGGTCCGGCGCCGACCGGGCCGGAGCCGGCGGAGCGGACCGAGCCGTCCGGGCCGCGGCGGGAGGCGCCCAAGGGGGCGGGCGGGCTGCTCGGCTCGCTGCTGAGCAACCCGACCGTGAAGTCCTTCGCCCGCTCGGCCGGGAGGCAGCTCGGGCAGGAGATCTCGCGCAGCCTGTTCGGGACGTCCAAGCGGCGGCGCTGACCGGTCGGGCAGGGGGCTGCGGAGCCGGTCCGGTCAGCCGCGAAGCGTGGACAGCGCGGCGCCGATCCGGTCCAGCGAGGACAGCCGCATCAGGCCGTAGTGGTAGAACTCGACCTCGGGGACGCCGAGTTCGCGCAGGGCTGCGAGCTTGGCGGCGAGGTTCTCCGGGCCGTCGCAGTCGGCGGTCATCGGGCGCAGGATCACCGCCATCCGCTCCGGGCGGACGCCGTGCAGGGCGAAGGCGGCGATCTTCTCCCGGACCTCCTGCGGGGTCCTCGCGTAGCCGAGGGTCTCGATCTGGTCGGTGACCTCGGCGAGGGCGGGCAGGTCGATGCCGGAGAGCCAGCCGCGGCCCGGGCCGCCGCCGTCCATGAAGCTCAGCCGCATGCCGTGCCGGCGGGCCTGCTCGGTGAGGTCGGCGGCGAGCGAGGTGACGGTGGCGGCGGAGGCGTCCACGTAGGCGGCGAAGGCGCCGTCGGCCAGGGCGCTCAGGTCGGCGGGTCCGGCGGCGGCGGACTCGTCGGCGAGCCGGCGGCGCAGTTCGGCGCGGACGGCCCCGGCCACCTCCTCGGCCGGGACGCCGGCGCCGGTGGCGGCGGCGCGGCAGTGCAGGCAGAAGCAGACCCCGAGCAGGGCCTCGGCGGTCGGGCCCAGCTCCTCGAAGTAGCGCTCGTGGTGGTAGCCGTGGCGCAGGCCGTGGAAGTGCGGGGACTCCGCGCGGACCGCGTCCACGCCGTACCGGGCCAGGTCGGCGACCAGCGTCAGCGCGTACTCCCGGACCTCCGGGTGCGCCGGGCAGAGCTCGGTGAGGTGGCGGTCGCCGAAGGCGTTGGCGGGGGCGCAGTCGGGGTGGGCGAAGCCGAGCCGGTCGTTGTGGCAGAAGACCGTCCAGGCGTGCAGTTTCAGGCCGCGGCGGCGGGCCTCCTCGGCGGCCTCGGCGAAGGGGTCGCGCTCGCCGATCGCGGTGGACGGCACGGGGGCGAGGCGCCGGCCCGACCAGCGGGCCGGGTCGGGGCGGAAGTACGCCGCGCCCGGCTCCAGGTAGCGGACCACCCGGCGGGGGTTGTGCGGGAAGACGTCGCGGGCCCCGTGGTAGACGGAGGCGAGGGTGACGCCGCCGGCCCCGGCGCGGTCGGTGAGGTTGCCGAAGAAGGTGTCGGCGCCCTCGTCGAGCAGGTCGGTGGCGAAGGCGAGGACGGACGACTCCACGGTGCGGCTCCGGAGCTGGGGGAGGGCGGGCCGTCCACGCTAGCCGCAGGGGTGGGATTGGTCTATACCTGATGGTCCGAGCGGGTCGTCGGCCCGGTCACGGGCCCGCGCGGCCGGTGCGCGCGCCCCTCGGCCGTGCGCGCCCTCGGCCGTACGCGCTCCGTGCGGCCGTGCGCGCCCCGCGCGGCTCCTTCGGCTCACAGGCCGAGGTCGTCCAGCTCCTTGAGCAGGGCGGAGCGGGGGCCGCCCGGGGCGGCGGCCTGCGGGCCGGGCGTCGGGGCCGGTCGG
The DNA here is from genome assembly GCF_044391605.1 of Kitasatospora sp. NPDC018619. Classification (NCBI taxonomy): domain Bacteria; kingdom Bacillati; phylum Actinomycetota; class Actinomycetes; order Kitasatosporales; family Streptomycetaceae; genus Kitasatospora; species Kitasatospora sp. NPDC018619. The sequence goes on along the minus strand of NZ_JBISAI010000004.1, from coordinate 2,384 downwards.
CCGCGGAGCAGGACGGCGGCGGCCAGCCCGCCGGCCAGTCCGCCGAGGTGGCCCAGCCAGCTGACGCCCGGGGTGCCCGGCAGCACGCCGACCAGGACGGTCGAGTAGACCGCCGCGACGCCGACGCCGACCACCGCGTCCAGCACGTTGCGGTCCAGGACCCCGCGCAGCACCACGTAGCCGAGGTAGCCGAAGACCATGCCGCTCGCGCCGGCCGTCACGGTGCCCGGGCTCTCCAGCAGCCAGACCGTCAGCCCGCCGGACACCATGATCACCAGGCTGGCCAGCAGGAACTTCCTCATGCCCCGGTAGGCGGAGAGGAAGCCGAGCACGAACAGTGGCCAGGAGTTGGCCTCGATGTGGTCCCAACCGAAGTGCAGGAACGGCATGGTGAACATCTCGGGCAGGTCGCCGATCCGCTCCGAGCGCAGCCCGAGCTGCCGCGAAAGCCCGTAGTCCCCGAGCCAGTTGACCACCTGCACCGACCACAGGACGGCCTGGACGCCGAGCATGGCGAACAGCGCGTCACGGGAGTCGGAGAGCAGACGGGTCAACCTGGAGGCCATGTCCCGACTCTACGGGCCACGGGATGGTACGGGCACCCCGTTACAGTGACGGTGTCCTTCCGATCTGAGAGGTGGCCACCATGAGCAAGCGCCCGCCCCTGCCGTACGAGTTCCTGCCGCAGGTGCCGTCCTTCCCGCTGAGCAGCGAGGACATCACCGACGGCGGCACGCTGGGCCGGGAGTTCGTCCACGCCGACGGCAACCTCTCGCCGCAGCTGTCCTGGTCGGGCCTGCCGGAGGGCACCCGGAGCATCGCGGTCACCTGCTACGACCCGGACGCCCCGACCGGCTCCGGCTGGTGGCACTGGCTCGCCCTCGACCTGCCCGCCGACACCACCGAACTGCCGCGCGGCGCCGGCTCCTCGGACGCCGACCTGCCCGGTGAGGCCTCCTACCACGGCCGCAACGACTTCCCGGGCAACCGGTACGACGGCGCCGCCCCGCCGCCCGGCGCCCCGCACCGCTACGTCTTCGCGGTGCACGCGCTGGACGTGGAGAAGCTGGACGTCACCGCCGACACCCCGCCGGCCCAGGTCGGCTTCAACCTCACCTTCCACACCCTGGGCCGGGCGCTGCTGACCGCCGAGTACGGGGTCTGATCGGTGGCGGTGTCCGACCGTCCGGTCGAGGTCTGGCGGCTGCCCGAGGAGGACGTACGGGCCGGCCGGCGGGTGGTGGCCTGGACGGTCGGGCCGGCCGGGGAGACGGCCGTCCTGGTGGTGCCGGAGCAGTTCCTGGAGCCGGCCGGATCGTGGTCGGAGGTCCGCTTCCCGTACGACGCCGAGGTCGTGGTGACGGGCCCCCGCGGTGAGCGGCGGGTGCCGCTGTCCGGGGTCGGCTGCTCCCCGGAGCACCTGGCGCTGCTGCCCGGCGGCCGGGTGCTGCTGGTGGAGACCCGGGCCGAGCAGGACGGGGAGCGGTGGCTGCCGAACGGCTTCGTGTACGGCCCCGACGGGGCCCCGGGCCGGGAGCTGCTCCTCGGCGACGACACGCCCGTGCTGGTGACCGACCGGGACGGCCGGATCTGGATGGCCTACGGCGACGAGGGCATCTACGGCGACCACCCGATGGCCGCCGCCGGGCTGCGGGCCGCCGACACCCACGGGCGGGTGGTGTGGAGCCCCGACCACGGGAAGCTGCCCGGCTACCCGCTGGAGGGCCTGGCCGGCGCGACCGAGGACGGCGGCACCTGGCTGGCCTGGTACCCGAGCTCCTCGGGCAGCTACCTCACCCGGATCGAGGCGGCCGACGGCGCCTCCACCACGGTGCCGTGCCCGGTCCGGCTGCCGGTCGGCTTCGCGGTCCGCGGCCGGGAGGCCGTCTTCCTCTCCCGCGGCGGGGAGCTGACCTGGCACCTGCTGGTCGGCAGGCAGTGGAAGCGGACCGGCAGGCGCGTGGTGGACGTGCCCGGCGAGCTCGACCGCAGCCGCGCCCACGGCCGGGACGGCGCGCTCTGGTTCCGCTCCGGCAACGGCTGGTACCGGGTCGAGGTCTAGGGATCGTCTTCAAAGATCAGGTCCAGAGCAGGATTGAGGCGATGGTGACGGCGGCCTGGTAGGACTCGCGGGTCTTGTCGTAGCGGGTCGCCAGACCACGCCACTGTTTCAACCGGTTGAAGCAGCGTTCGACGATGTTGCGGAGCCGGTAGGTCCGGCGGTCGAAGCCTGGTGGCCGGCCCCCGCGCGAACCGCGGTTGAGGTGGCCGAGCGCCTGGTCGACGCGCTCGGGGATGGTGTGCGGGATGCCGCGTCGTCGCAGGTAGGTGCGGATCTTGCGGGAGCTGTAGCCCTTGTCGGCGATGACGTGGTCGGGCCGGGT
>NZ_JBISAI010000003.1:362622-484962 GCF_044391605.1 Kitasatospora sp. NPDC018619 | reverse complement strand
AAAAGGAATCTCCAACCCCAGTCACAAGGACCGAGGCCGGGGATGTCAACATATCTGGCGTTGACTTTTGGCACGCTGTTGAGTTCTCAAGGAACGGACGCTTCCTTCGCGCCGCCTTCCGGCAGGCCCTCCGGGCTTCGTTCTTTCGTGTCTCCAGCTTACCAGACGATTTCCGCTCCGTTTTCCGGTGCTTCATTCATCCGATTCCCACTGGGGGGATTTCCTGCGAACTTCGTCCCGAAGCCTATCAAGGCTTCCGGAGTGGTCAGTCCGTGGGATCTGCTTCGTCGGAGGGCGCGTATTTCGTGAAACACGCTCGCCTCGATTTCGGCGGTGTCGTAGACACTAACGCCCGGGGCCGACCGTTGTCCAGCCAGTCCCAACCGTTGAAACCTACTAGCCCGACCTCGCCACGTCAATGGTTTGGCCGGAACGAGAGGAACAGTAGCAGGTCAGAGGCCTGTTGATCACATCGGCTCAGGCCGCGACGGGCTGGAGGTCCGCCCGGTCGGCCGCGTCCACGTCGCCGAACTCTCCGTCCCCGGCGGCCCTTCGGCCCAGGACCAGGGCGTAGAGGAGGAAGGCCGCCTCGGCCAGCACGCCGAGGGAGATGCGGGCCCAGGTCGGCAGGCCGGACGGGGTCACGAAGGCTTCGAGGACACCGGACACCGCCAGGACGGTCGCCAGGCCGATCGACATGCCGATGATCGCGCGGCCCTGTTCCGCCAGTGCCACCGAGCGGGTGCGCGGACCGGGGTCGATGACCGTCCACCCCAGGCGCAGGCCCAGGCCGCCGGCCACGAACACCGCGGTCAGTTCCAGCAGGCCGTGCGGGATGAGCAGGCCGAGGAAGACGTCGAGGCGCCCGGCGGAGGCCATCAGCCCGACGCCGATGCCGAGGTTGAGCACGTTGGTCCACATCACGTAGAGCACCGGGATCCCCAGGGCGATCCCGAACAGCAGGCACTGCACGGCGATCCAGGCGTTGTTCGTCCAGACCTGGGCGGCGAAGGAACTGGCCGGCCGGTCCGAGTAGTACGTCTCGTACTGGCCGCCGGGGCGGGTCATCTCCCGGAGGTCCTCGGGCGCGATCAGGCTGTTGCGGACCTCGGGGTGGGTGGCCATCCACCACGCGAGCAGGGCGGTGGCGACCATGGAGACCACCGCCACCGGCACCCACCAGCGGCGCGCGCGGTAGAGCGCCGCCGGGAAGCTCACCGTGTAGTAGCGGGCGACGTCCTGCCAGCCGTTGGTCCGGGCGCCGGTCACCGCGCTGCGGGCGCGGGAGACCAGGCCGGTCAGCCGGCTCACCAGCGCCGGGTCCGGCGCGGCGGCCTGGACCTTCGCGAGGTGGCCGGTGGCCCGCTGGTAGAGCGCCACCAGTTCGTCGGCCTCCTCCCCGCTGAGCCGGCGCCGACGGGCGAGGGCGTCCAGCCGGGCCCACTCCCCCTGGTGGGTGGCGACGAAGACGTCCAGGTCCATTCGGCGGCTCCAAGATCGGCGGCGGGCGCGGACGTGCGTGCGCGGGCGGTCGGGCGTACGGTCCGGACCGTACGGGTCCGGACGTACGGCTCCGGGCACGCGGGCCCGGGCGGGCACGTGCGGCCCCAGCATGCCAGCAGCGGCCCCCGCCCCGGCCGTCGGGATCTCACTTCCCGTGCGCCCGCCGGGCCCCGTATGTTTGCGGCTGCGGATCAGACTGCGGAGAGCGGGTCACGGGGAGCCGGTCGGGGGTGACTCCCTCCCCCGGCACTGCCGCACTCCCAGGGGCCGGATCCCCATGGGCGAGCCGTACGGGCTCCAAGAACGTGAACGGACAGGTGTCTTGAGCGACCTGGTGACGGGTGAGGCGGTCGTCCTCGGCCTCCAGACGGCGAAGCTTCCGAGCAGAGCCCTGGCGATCGTGATCGACCTGCTGGTGGAGTTCGCCGCCCTGCTGGTGTTCACACTGCTGCTGAGCCTCGTCCTGATCGGCCTCGACGGCGCGGCCCTGGCGGCCGTGATGATCGGCCTGACGGTGTTCTTCCTGGTCGCCGTCCCCGTGATGGTCGAGACCCTCACCCGCGGCCGCTCGCTCGGCAAGGCCGCGCTCGGCCTGCGCGTGGTGCGCACCGACGGCGGGCCGGTGCGCTTCCGGCACTCGCTGGTGCGCGGGCTGGTCGGCTTCTTCGAGCTGATCGTGCTGACCGGCGCCCCGGCCGTGATCACCTCGGCGGTGCACTCGGAGGGCAAGCGGCTCGGCGACGTCTTCGCCGGGACGGTGGTCGTCCGCGAGCGCACCCCGGGCGCGGGCGGCTCCGCCTCCCCGCTGCCGCCGGTGCACCCGCAGCTGCTCCAGGCGATGGGCCACGAGCTGGTCGCGATGGACCTGTCCGCCGTGCCGGAGCCGCTCTGGCTGGCCGTCCGCCAGCTACTCGGCCGGGTCGGCCAGTTGGACCGGGCGGTGATGGAGCGGATGGCCGCCGGGCTGGCCGGGGACCTGTCCGAACGGATCGGCCGCCCCGTCCCGCCGGGGCTGCACCCGGCGGCCTACCTGGGCGCGGTGCTCACCGAGCGCCAGCGGCGCGAGTGGATGCGGGCCCAGGAGCAGCTCTGGGCGGCCGCCGCCGCGGCCCACCCGGCGCCCGCCCGGATGCCCGTACCCCACCCGGCCTCCGGCCCGTTCCCGGCCCCGACGGCCGCACCGACCGCACCCCCCACCGCGCCGCCCGCCCCCGTCGCACCGGCCGCCCCCGCGACGGCCCCCCCGGCTCCGTCCCTCGACAAGCCCGACAAGCCCGACAAGCCCGCCTCCGGCCCCGGTTTCGCCCCGCCCGCCTGAGCCCGGCGCCCGGCCCCTCCCCGGCCCGCTACTCCGCCTCCGCGCCCGTCCGCCAGGCGTTCGGCGGTGACTCCAGCTCCTCCAGCTCGATCCCCCCCGCCGCCAGCACCACGTCCCCCGCCAGGTGCACGACCTGCTGCTCGCCCGTCTCCAGGTCCGCCACCTGGTACCGCTCGACCAGCAGCGGCCCCGAATCCGTCGGGTGGGTGTCGACGCCCTCCAGCAGCCACCCCTGGTCGAGGGTGCGCGGCGCCAGCACCGGCTCGGTGAACGCCACCAGCCGCACCCGCGCGCTCGCCCCCTCCCGCAGCCGCAGCAGCCGGGCGGTGGCGACCAGGAAGCCCGGCGAGCGGCCGGTGAAGGCGTGCGCCCGGTCGTGGCCCTCCGCCGCGAGCCCGCCGCCGGGGTCGGCCGCGTCGGTCCGGACCCAGGCCACCCCGTCCACCGCCCCGCCGCGCACCTGCCAGCCGCCGGCCCGCAGCTCCAGCCGCAGCGGCCGGGCGCGCGAGTCCAGCGTGAGGTCGGTGCTGCCGAGCACCCGGCCGTCCGGCGCGTACGTCTTGGAGACGTAGCGCCACCCGGCCGCCCCGGGCGCGCAGCTGAAGCGCTCCTCCCCGAGCGGGACGTGGTCGTGCGGGTCGTGCAGCGAGTACCGGCCGTTGGGCATGCCGGAAAGCCTACGTGCGCGGTCCGCGTGCGACCTTCCGCCCGGGTGCACGCCGACGGCCGGCGCCCTCCGCTGCGGAGGGCGCCGGCCGTCGTTGCCGTGGACCGGTCAGTACCGGTACTGCTCGGCCTTGTACGGGCCCTCGACCGGAACGCCGATGTAGTCGGCCTGCTCCTGGGTCAGGGTGGTGAGCTTCACGCCCAGCGCGTCGAGGTGCAGGCGCGCGACCTTCTCGTCCAGGTGCTTCGGCAGCACGTAGACGCCGATCGGGTACTGCTCGGTCTTCGTGAACAGCTCGATCTGGGCGATCGTCTGGTTCGCGAAGGAGTTGGACATCACGAAGGACGGGTGGCCGGTCGCGTTGCCCAGGTTCAGCAGGCGGCCCTCGGACAGCATGATGATGGTGTGGCCGTCCGCGAAGCGCCACTCGTGGACCTGCGGCTTGACCTCGGTCTTCACGATGCCGGGCAGCTTCGACAGGCCCGCGATGTCGATCTCGTTGTCGAAGTGGCCGATGTTGCCGACGATCGCCTGGTGCTTCATCTTCTCCATGTGCGAGGCAAGGATGATGTCCTTGTTGCCCGTGGTGGTGATGAAGATGTCGGCGATCGAGACGACCTCCTCCAGGGTGGTGACCTGGTAGCCGTCCATCGCGGCCTGGAGCGCGCAGATCGGGTCGATCTCGGTGACGATCACGCGGGCGCCCTGGCCGCGCAGCGACTCGGCGCAGCCCTTGCCGACGTCGCCGTAGCCGCAGACGACCGCGACCTTGCCGCCGATCAGGACGTCGGTGGCACGGTTGATGCCGTCGATCAGCGAGTGGCGGCAGCCGTACTTGTTGTCGAACTTCGACTTGGTGACGGCGTCGTTGACGTTGATGGCCGGGAACAGCAGCTGGCCGTCGCGGTGCATCTCGTACAGGCGGTGGACACCCGTGGTGGTCTCCTCGGTCACGCCCTTGATCGTGGCGGCGACCTCGGTCCACTTGGTCGGGGTGTCCTTGAGGGTGCGGTTGAGCAGCTCCAGGATGATCCGGAACTCGTCGTTGTCCGCGGTGGACGGGTCCGGCGCGGCACCGGCCTTCTCGAACTCGACGCCCTTGTGGATCAGCAGGGTGGCGTCGCCGCCGTCGTCCAGGATCATGTTCGGGGTCTTGCCGTCAGGCCAGGTCAGGGCCTGCTCGGTGCACCACCAGTACTCCTCCAGGGTCTCGCCCTTCCAGGCGAAGACCGGCACGCCCTGCGGGTTCTCCGGGGTGCCCTCCGGGCCGACGGCGATGGCGGCGGCCGCGTGGTCCTGGGTGGAGAAGATGTTGCAGGAGCACCAGCGGACCTCGGCACCGAGCGCCGTCAGGGTCTCGATGAGGACGGCGGTCTGCACGGTCATGTGCAGCGAGCCGGTGATGCGGGCGCCGGCCAGCGGCTGCGCCTCGGCGTACTCGGCGCGGATCGCCATCAGACCGGGCATCTCGTGCTCGGCCAGCTGGATCTCCTTGCGGCCGAACGGCGCCAGGGAAAGGTCGGCGACCTTGAAGTCACCGGTGGTCTCGGTCGACATGCGTCTGCTCCTCGCTGAGGGGGGTGGGGCCGAAGGTCCGGGCGTGCGTCGCGTGCGTCAGGCCGTACGGGTGCACGGCCGCGCCGGAACAGCCGGGTCCACGTGGTGGACCGGCTTCCCGTTGCGCAGCACAAACCGTCGGAGGACCTCTCTCCCTCGACCGGCGCGCACCCGCGGGGTGCCGACCGCCGATCGACCGCCATCAGCAGCGACGTTCTGGCTCTGGTGACGAATCTACACCGACGGCCCCGCCGACCGTCCCCGGATGACCGATTTCCGCCCCCGCTGCGAGCGGGCCTCCAGCGGGGCCCCAGGGCCGGTCAGTGCGCGCCGGCCGGACCGGGACCGCCGGGCGTGGCGGCCGGGTCCTCGCCCGCCGCGGCCTTCTCGGCGCTGTACACGTCGGGTTCCAGGTAGATCGCCCGGGCGATCGGGACGGCCGCCCGGACCCTCTCCTCGGCCGCGTCGATCGCCGCCGCCACCCGGGCGGCGCTGTCCTCCGCGTTGACGGCGATCTTGGCCGCGACCAGCAACTCCTCCGGCCCGAGGTGCAGGGTGCGCATGTGGATCACCCCGGTGACCGAACCGCCGTCCACCAGCGCCTCGCGGATCCGCCGCACCGACTCCTTGTCGGCGGACTCGCCGAGCAGCAGCGACTTGGTCTCCAGGGCGAGCACCACGGCGATCACCACCAGCAGGACGCCGATGCACAGGGTGCCGACACCGTCCCAGACGCCGTTGCCGGTGATCACGGTGAGCCCGACGCCGAACAGCGCGAGCACCAGGCCGATCAGTGCGCCGGTGTCCTCCAGCAGCACCACCGGCAGCTCCGGCGCCTTGGCGGTGCGGATGAACTGCGGCCAGCTCTGCTTGCCCCTGGCCTTGTCCGACTCCCGCATCGCGGTGAGGAAGGACCAGCCCTCCATGGCGATCGCGAAGACCAGCACGCCGACCGCCCAGCCCCAGGCGTCCAGCGCCTCCGGGTGGCTGACCTTGTGCCAGCCCTCGTAGATCGCGAACAGGCCACCGACGCTGAACAGCACGATGGCCACCAGGAAGCCGTAGACGTAGCGCTCGCGCCCGTACCCGAAGGGGTGCTCCTCGTCGGCCGCCCGGCGCGCCCGCCTGCCGCCGATCAGCAGCAGGACCTGGTTGCCGGAGTCGGCCACCGAGTGCACGCCCTCGGCCAGCATCGAGGAGGAGCCGGTGAAGCCGAAGGCCGTGAACTTGGCCGCCGCGATCGCCAGGTTCGCGGACAGCGCCGCAATCAGTGCCTTGGTGCCGCCTTCGGTGCTCATGCGCCCGCCTCGCTCCGCTCATTCGTGTCCGGAAAGTCCTCACGGGCCGGTACGGCTCGTCGGGCGCTTACCGTACCGGGCCGGGGGCTCCGCCCGGCCGACCGTCTCAGGACTGCGCGGCGAGCCCCAGGTAGACGGCGGCGAAGTCGGTCAGCGCGACCAGGTCGGCCAGCGCGTGCAGGGCTTCCGGCCGGGTGCTCGCGTACTCGGTCAGCCGGACGTCGTGCGCGGCGGCCAGCCGGTGCGCCCGGGCGACACCGAAGCTGCGCGGCCCGGCGTCCTCCTCCGGCAGCTCGGCCGGGCCGTCCCGGCCGTCCTCCGCCGCCGGGCCGCCCGCGCCCGGGAGGTGCCGCAGCAGCAGGACCTGGAGGTGCAGCGGGTCCGGCTCCTCGACCCGGTCGCGGAAGAAGTCGTCCGGGTCCGCGCCCGCGCCCAACTGCCCGGTGAACATGCCGCGGTGGGCGGTGAGCACCTGCGGCAGCGGCCCGGCCAGCGCGGGGCGCCCCGCGCGGTCGGCCAGCTGCGCGGCGAACCGGGTGACGGCCGCCCCGGCGACCGGCCCCTCGGCCCACAGCAGCGGGAACGTCCCGGCCAGCCGGGCGGCCAGGCCCTTCGCGGGGTTGGTGTACGCGGCGGCGTCCGGGCGGCAGCGCACGGCGGCGGCGTCCAGCAGGTCGGCGACGGCCGGCAGCGCGTCGTACGGCAGCTGGGTGAGGCCGATCTTCTGGGCGAGCGCCAGCAGCGGGGTGAGGTGGGACCAGAGCGCCGCCGGGTCCTCGGCCGGCAGGTCCGGCTCGACGGCCGTCACCGGCGCGGGCTCCTCGGGCAGCACCGGGCCGACGAACGGCAGCGGCAGCGCGCGCACCTGGAGCGCGGCCCCGGCCAGCGGGCTGGCGGCCGGGGCGGTGACGACGACCGCGCAGCCGCGCGCGTAGGCCTGCTCGGCGAGGCCGACCAGGCCCTGCTCGCCACCGTCGGCGGAGCTGATCACCAGGAGGTCCAGCGGGCCGGCCCAGCCGGGCAGCTGCCAGCCGAGCCCGGCGGTGAGGACGGGCGGGGCGCCGGCCCGGTCGACGCGCGGGGCGGTCGCCTCGGTCGGCGGCAGCGGGACGACCAGGGAGCCGGTGCCGGCCAGCGCGGCGAGCATCTCGGCGGCGGTCAGCGCGCTGCCGTGCCCGGCGACCAGCACGGCGCGCGGGCGGCCGTCCGGCCGCAGCCGGTCGAGGCCGGCCGCGTCGGCCTGCCGCAGCGCGGTGCGGACCCGCGCACCGGTGCCGGCCAGCGCCAGCAGGGCGCGGTCGCGGTCGGCGCGCCGCAAAGCGGCCGGGTCGTCGAGCAGGGTGTCGTCGAGCATGCGGCGAACCTCCGGCTGCGGGGCGGACGGGGCGGACGGGCGGACGGGCGGCACAAAGGGGCGGGGCGGCGCTCCGGACCAGGATCAGGCCGGGCGGCGGGCCTCGTCCACCAGGAGGACCGGAATGCCCTCGCGCACCGGGTACGCCAGACCGCAGTCCGCGCCGGTGCACACCAGCTCGGGCTGCTCCTCGGTGCCGCCCTCGGTGAGGGCGGCCCGGCACTGCGGGCAGACCAGGATCTCCAGCAGGAAGGATTCGAGCTTCATGGGGATCTCCAAAGTTCGGGGGTGGCACGGAGGTGCCCCGGCCGAGAGGAAACCCTACCGGCCGGGGCACCGCGGCCCGCGGTCAGGCGCGGAACCCGGGCGCCGGGCTCAGCCGCGGACGACGGCGAGCACGCCGTCGCGCAGCTCGGCCATCCTGGCCGGGTCCCTGGCCTCGACGTTCAGGCGCAGCAGCGGCTCGGTGTTGGAGGCGCGCAGGTTGAACCACCAGTCCGGGCCGGCCACGGTCAGGCCGTCCAGCTCGTCCACCGTGACGCCCTCCCCGCCGGCGTAGGCGGCGCGGACGGCGGCGGTGCTGGCGGCCTGGTCGGCCACGGTGCTGTTGATCTCGCCGGAGGCGGCGTAGCGGTCGTACTCGGCGGTGAGCGCGGACAGCGTGCCCGGCTGCCCGCCGAGCGCGGCCAGCACGTGCAGCGCGGCCAGCATGCCGGTGTCGGCGCGCCAGAAGTCGCGGAAGTAGTAGTGCGCGGAGTGCTCGCCGCCGAAGACGGCGTCGGTCTCGGCCATCTCCTGCTTGATGAAGGAGTGGCCGACCCGGGTGCGCACCGGCTTGGCGCCGAGCTCGCGGACCACCTCGGGGACGGTCCAGGAGGTGATCAGGTTGTGGATGACCGTCGGCTCGGCCTCCCCGGCGGCCCGGGCGCGGGCGATCTCGCGGACGGCGACCAGGGCGGTGATCGCGGACGGGGAGACCGGCTCGCCGCGCTCGTCCACCACGAAGCAGCGGTCGGCGTCGCCGTCGAAGGCCAGGCCGATGTCGGCGCCGACCTCGCGGACCCTGGCCTGGAGGTCGACCAGGTTCTTCGGGTCGAGCGGGTTGGCCTCGTGGTTCGGGAAGGTGCCGTCCAGCTCGAAGTACATCGGGACGAGCTCGATCGGCAGGCCGTCGAAGACGGTCGGCACGGTGTGGCCGCCCATGCCGTTGCCGGCGTCCACCGCGACCTTGAGCGGGCGGATCGCGGTGAGGTCGACCAGGCCCAGCAGGTGGTCGGCGTAGCCGCGCAGGGTGTCCTGGACGGACAGCGCGCCCGGCTCCACGTCCCTGGCCGGGACGGTGACGGTGCCGTCCTCGGCCGTCCAGGACTCGACCAGCTCGCGGATCTCGGCCAGGCCGGTGTCCTGGCCGACCGGCGCGGCACCGGCCCGGCACAGCTTGATGCCGTTGTACTGGGCCGGGTTGTGGCTGGCGGTGAACATCGCGCCGGGCAGGTCGAGCTTGCCGCTGGCGTAGTACAGCTGGTCGGTGGAGCACAGCCCGATCTGCACCACGTCGGCGCCGTAGGCCGCGGCGCCCTCGGCGAAGGCCAGGCTCAGCGCCGGGGAGGAGGGCCGCATGTCGTGCCCGACCACGATCGCGGACGCGCCGGTGACCTGCACGAACGCGGCACCGAAGGCCCGGGACAGGCTCTCGTCCCACTGGTCCGGGACGACGCCTCGGACGTCGTACGCCTTCACGAGCTGCTTGAGGTCGCGCACTGCGGCTCCACCCTGGTCTAGGACCGATCACGATACGTCGGGGCCGCCGCGCGTCCGGTCGACGGGCGCGGCGACGGTAGACGGGCAGCGTACCCGGGCCGGACGAACGTCCCGTGCCAGGTCGGGGCCGGGCCGGCGCCCGGCGGGGGGCTCAGCTGTCGGGCGAGCGCAGGACCCGGAGGTGGCCGCGGCGGCCGCCCTCGGTGGACTCGCCCTCGGGGCCGCGGCCCTGACGGGGGGTCTGCGGGCGGGCGGCCTCGCGCACCGCGTTGGCCAGCGCCTCCAGGTCGTCGCTGCTGCGGCGCAGCGGCCCGGCCTCGGCGGCGAGCCGGACGACCTCCCAGCCGCGCGGGGCGGTGAGGCGCTCGGCGTGCTCGGCGCACAGGTCGTAGCAGTGCGGCTCGGCGTAGGTGGCCAGCGGCCCGAGGACGGCCGTGGAGTCCGCGTAGACGTACGTCAGCGTCGCGACGGCCGGCCGGCCGCACGCGGTCCGCGAACAACGACGTACAGAGCTCACGAGGGTGGACGGTACCGCACTCCCCGCCGGGGAGCGAAGACCGCCTGCCCGGAGGGGGTGCCGTGTCGCCCCGCGGGCGCCGGGGCCGCGCCTTCGACGCCCCGCGCGATTCCCCGTCGGAGTGGTCCACTTCCGACCGTCCAAGGACTACCCTCGGCAGTGATATGGACAGCTCCGCACCGCAGTCATCGACAGGCCCGGCGCGCCGCCCCCGGCACCGCGACCGGCACGGGCGGGGCCTGCGCGGCCCGCTGGCGCCGCCCCAGGTGCCGATCTCGCTCACCCGATCCGAACTGTTCGACGACTACGTCCGCGAGTCGGTGGAGCGCCTCGAACGGCGCTGGCCGCAGTTGATCGAGGTGGAGTTCGCCGTCCAGGAGGTGCCGCTGCACGAGCCGGACGGCGCCGCCGCCGACGACGGCGTGCCGCTGGGGCGGGTGTCGCCGGGCGCGCAGGGGCGCAAGAGCCAGATCGTGGTCTACCGGCGGCCGGTGGAGATCCGGGCGAAGACCCGGGAGGACCGCGCGGCGCTGGTGCACGAGATCCTGATCGAGCAGGTCGCCGAGCTGCTCGGGCTGTCCCCGGACGCCATCGACCCGCGCTACGACGAGGACTGAGCCCGCCGGGGCGCCACCACCGGGGTGGCGCCCAGGCCGGCCGCTCAGCGCAGGACCACGCCCGGGTCCTGCCCGGCCTGCGGGACCTTCACGGTGCTGCGGTCGTCGCGCAGCGCCTGGACGGTGAACATCGGCACGTCCTTGGCCGGCAGCGAGAGCATCCGGGCGGCGACCACCGGGCCGCCGGAGAGGGTCTCCACGGTGAGCGCGAAGACGCCGTTCAGCCCGGCGGGCTCCGGCGCCGGCAGGGCGACCGTGCCGCCGGCCGGGAGCTGGACCTCCTTGGTGGCCGGGGTGCCGCCGCCGCTGCCGGCCGAGGCGGTGACCCGGACGGTGGCCGCCTCGCCGGCGGAGGTCAGGTAGAGGGTGGAGGCCCCGGCCCGGTTGTCGGCGACGGTGGCGCGGGCGCCGACCGGGTCGCTGCCGGTCAGCCAGGCCGCGTCGGTCTTGCCGTTGGCCGCCGCCCGGTCGACCCGCAGGCCGGCCACGACCGGGGTGCGGTGCTTGTCGTCGCTGGGCGACAGCCGCAGCCCGGCGACCTCGTCCCGGGTGACCTTGCCGAGGTCGACGGCGGCCACCATGCCCGCCTTGACGTGGATCGACTCGTTGCCGGCCGGGCTGAACCAGCCGTTCTTGCCGGACAGCTGGATCTTGAGGTCGGCGTCGTCCTCCGGCGGCGCCCAGACCACCAGGCGGGCGGAGGCGGTGTCGGCGGGCAGGCCGGGCATCACCTGGACGGGGGCCGGGGCGGCCGAGGCCGGGACCCAGTCGGCGCCCTTGCCGGCGTCGGCGGCGTGCAGCGCGGCGCCGACCCGCCCGGAGCGCACCACCACGTGCACCGCGAGGTCGGTGACCGCGCCCTTGCTGAGGGTGGAGAGCAGGACGGCCTGCGAGCTGCCGGGCGAGACGGTGATGCCGTTGGCGGCGTCGTTGTCGATCAGGCCCTTGTCGCCGTACAGCTTGATGTCCACCACCGCGGCGGAGGACTCGGTGTTGACCAGGCTGAGGTAGTCGACCCGGTCGGCGGCAGTACTGGCCCCGGCGAACCAGAAGCTCGTCCCGGCCGGGGTGCAGGTGAGGCCGGACAGGCCGATGCCGCGCTGCTCGGTGACCACCGTGGTCTGGGTGACGGTGAAGCCGGGGGCGAGGGCGCCGGTGGCGACGCCCCCGGTGCCGGGTGCGGCGTCGCCGTTGCCGGCCGGGCCGGTGGCCGGGGTGCCGGGCTTGGGCACGGTCAGCCGGGCGTCGGCGGGCGCCGCGTTCCTGTCCTGGACGGGCGTGCTCGGGGCGGCCGGGCCGGTCGGGGCCGGGGGGGCGGGCGCCGCCGGGGCGGTGGCCGGCTGGGCGGCGGGGGCCGCGGGCGCGGCCGCGTCGGAGAGCCAGCCGGCCCCGCCGGTGGCGGAACCCGTCCCGGGCGGGGTGTAGGCGGTGAGCGTGGTCGAGCCGGTGAGGCCCTGGATCGGCTGCGGGCAGACCGCCGAGGTCCGCTCGACCTGCGCGGTGGTCGGGGCGGCTGCGGCCCCGGCCCTGGCCGGAGCGGCCGGCGGGCGCAGCTCGGCGATCCCGAACACCGCCGCGAGCACCACGGCCGCGGCGAGCAGGGACGGGGTGGTCTTCGCGGCTCCGCCGCCCCCGGCCCCGGCGGCCTTCCCGGCGAACCGGCCGCGGCCGGCGCGGGCGGCCGGGGCAGGCCCGGACGGCTGCGCCGCGGCGGCGGGCACGGTCGGCTCGGCGGCCTCGCCGGCGCCGGACTTCTTCCTGAATGCGGGCTTCTTCATCGCGGGTCAGCTCCCCGATCCGTGCTGGTGCGGGTACCGGCCGGGGCCGTTGGGGTCGTTCGGGTCGTCGTACGGCTCGCCCTGCGGCCGGCCCGGCAGCCACGGCTGCTGCTGCCCGCCGTCGTACCCGTGGGCGTCGTAGCCGTACGGCTGCTGCCCGGTCTGGTACGGCTGCTCGTAGCCCTGGTGCTGCTGCTGGTGGCCGTCGTACCCGTGAGCGTCGTACCCCTGGCCGCCGTACGGCGCGGCGACCGGCTGCTGGGCCGGGTACTGGTCGTAGCTGTACGGGTCGGCCTGCTGGTACGCCTGGTACGGGTCGGTGTACTGCTCGGCCTCCTGGATCGCGGCGGCCGCCTGGACGGCACCGGTGGCCGGCTCGCCGGTCTGCTGCGCCGGGATCGCGCCCGCCCGGTCGTACACCCCGGTCTCGTCGGCACCGGCACCGGTGCCGTCCGCGCCCTCGGCGCCCTCGCCGCGCTCGGCCATCCTGCGGGCCCGGCGGCTGCCGGGGGCGGGGGCCTGCGCCTGGGCGGCGGCGGCCAGCGCGGCGGCGGCGACGGCCTCCTCGGGCAGGTCGTCGTCCTTGTGGCTGCGGCGGCCGGGCAGGGCCAGCACCAGGACGGTGAGGCCGAGCAGCACCTGGGCCCAGATCCAGCCGGTGTGGGCGGCGCTGCCCTCGCGGGTGACGGCCAGCCTGCCGCCGGCGGCGGGGAGCTTGAAGCCCTGCGCCCAGCCGTCGACGGTGGTGGGCTCCAGCGCGGTGCCGTCCACGGTGGCCTTCCACTCCGGGGCGGCGGACTCGGCGAGCCGCAGCACCCGGCCCTCCGGACCGGCCGGGACGGTGGCGGACAGGTCGCGCACCCCGGACGGGACGGCCACCGGGTTGGCGCCCGGGGCGGTGATCACCGCGCGGACGGCGGGGGCGCCGTTGACCTGCCAGAGCGCGGCGGCGCCGTCCTGGTTGGCCTTGACCAGGCCGGGGGTGGTGTCGAGGACGTCCTTGAAGGCGTCGATCACCGGCTGCTGGACCAGCACGTAGGCGATGCCGTAGCCGGCCAGGGCACTGGCCTGGTCGGCGCCGGAGCCGGCCAGCAGGCTGCCGACCGCCTTGTTGAGCCCGTCCTGGGTGCCGGTCGCCGGGTCGACGGTGGACTCGGCCTGGCCGAGCGTCAGACCGGCGCCGCGCAGCACGGTGTAGCGGACCGCGCCGCCGCCCTTCTCCCCGGTGACGACCAGGGTGCGGGAGCGGTCGGTGGTCCCGGCCTCCTCGGCGATGAACGCGGGGACCTGGTCGGCCTGGCCGCGGTGCAACGGCTTGCCCGCGCCGGTCAGCGCCCACCACAGGCCGGTGCCCAGCGGGGCCAGCACGGCGGCGGCCACCACCAGGGCGGCCACCGGCTGGCGCCAGCCGAAGGCGATCCCGGCGACGCGGGCGTTGGCGCCGTCGGCACCGATCGCTGCGGCGGCCAGCAGGGCGATCCCGGCGATCAGGGTGGCCGGGCCGGCCCAGGCGGGCACCGCCGGCCCGCCGGAGGCCGGGGTGACGGAGGTGCCCGCGACCACGACCGCGAAGACCAGGCTCGCGCCGGCCGCGCCCCAGGCGACGAGCACCGCGCGGCGGCGGTCGGCGCGCAGCAGGGCGGCCAGGGCGGCCAGCACGACGCCGGCCGAGAGCCAGACCGGCGGCACCCCGGCGCCGCCCGGGTTGACCAGCAGCAGGCCGGCCGCGCTCGCGCCGCTGCCGTGCAGACCGGGCAACCCGGCCTCCAGCAGCAGCCACTGCGGATGCGACAGCACCGTGAGCGACCACGGGGCGAGCACCGCGACCGGCACCGCCAGGATCACCAGGACGCGCAGGCCGAGCGGCCGCAGCGCCGCGCCGCCGGAGCCGAAGGCGCTGCCGCGCAGCACCCCGACGACCAGCATCGCCAGGCAGAGCGGCACCGCGAGGGCCCACGTTATCGGGACGAAGGCGGTGGCCAGGGTGAGCAGCAGGACGGTCATCCAGACCGGGCGCCAGCCCGGGCGGGCGCCCTTGGCGGCGCTCTCGGCGCGGATGCCGAGGCCGGCCGCGATGGCGGCGGCGCGGGCCAGCGGCGGCAGCAGCACGGCGAGCACGGCGGTGCCGATCCGGCCCTGGGCGAGGGCGCCGGTCGCGGCGGGCAGCAGGGCGTAGGTGGCACTCGCCCACGCGCGGACCAGCTTGGAGTCCAGCAGCGGGCGGGACACCAGGTAGGCGCTGACCGCGGACAGCGGGACGGCGAGCACCACGATCAGGGTGAGCGCGAGGTCGGCGTGGTCGAACAGCAGCCAGGAGAGCACCGCGAGCACGCCGAGGTACGGCGGTGCGGCGGCGGTGGAGCCGGTGCCGACCGGGTGCCAGGCGTCCGCGTACATCGACCAGAGGCCGCCGGCCCCGTCGGCCGCGGGCAGCAGGGCGCCGCCGAACAGGCCGCCGCTGCCGAGCAGGGCGCGGCAGGCGACCAGGGCGAACACCAGCAGGGCCGCGAACAGCACCGGCGCCGGGCGCCGGGCGAGCTTCCTGATCAGCGCGAACTGCTCGACGACCAGGTCCTCGGCGTCCTCGTCGCCGCCGGCCTCGACCGAGCCGTGCCGGCCGCCGGTGTCGTCGCCGCCCCCTATCCCGAGCGAGCCGATGACGCCCTCGACCGCCAGCCGGGTGGTGGCGCCGGGGGCCGGGAAGAGCGTGCGGTCGTCCAGGGCGTCCGCCGACCGGGACCGGGCACGGCGCTTGCGCGCGGCCAACAGCCGTGGGAAGCGGACGAGTTCCTGGCCGAGGCCGGCGAGTTCGTCGAAGGCCTGGCGCGGGTCCTTGCCGAGCAGGTTGGTGACGGCCCGCACCAGGGTGCCGAGCACCAGCCGCAGCAGCACGTAGGGGAAGAGCGCGCCCCGGCAGTTGGCGAGCAGGGTGTAGACGGCGCCGGCCTTGTCCACCCGGTGGGGGTGGGAGGGGCCGCAGTCGATCGCGCGGCGCTCGCGGGCGGACGCCTCGGCGTGCCGCAGCACGGCGTCGGGGGCGACCACCACGCGGTGCCCGGCGGCGTTGACCCGCCAGCAGAAGTCGGTGTCGTCCCGCATCAGCGGCAGGGCCCGGTCGAAGCCGCCGAGCTCCTCGAAGACGTCGCGGCGCACCAGCATGCCGGCGCTGGAGACGGCGAGCACCGGGCGGACCTGGTCGTGCTGGCCCTGGTCCTGCTCGCGGCGGTCGAGGCCGGTCCAGCGCCGCCCGGAGCGGGCGATGGTCACGCCGACCTCCAGGAGCTGGCGGCGGTCGTACCAGCTGCGCAGCTTGGGGCCGACCACGGCGGCGCTGGGGGTGGAGTCGGCGACCTGCAGCAGCCGGCGCAGCGCGTCGGTCTGCGGCTCGCAGTCGTCGTGCAGCAGCCAGAGCCACTCGACCGGCTGGGTCTCGCGCGGGCCGCCGCGGCCGAGGTCGTCCTCCTGGGCGAGGGGGTCGCCGAAGTCGTCCCAGCCGCCGGTGACCGGGTCGTAGCCGGAGGGGTCGAGCCGGTACGGGAGGTCCTCGGGGCGCAGCGGGGCGCTGCCCGCCACGGCCTCGGCGACGGCGGTGCCGAAGCCGGCCCGGCGGCCGAGGACCAGCGGTCCGCTGTCGGGCAGCCAGTCGCCGAGGGTGTCCGCGAGCAGGCGCGGGGAGTTGTCGGTGGAGCCGGTGTCGACCGCGAGGATCCGCTGGACCTGGCGGTCCTGACCGAGCAGGCCGGCCAGGGCCTGCGGGAGCCATCGGGCGCCGTCGTGCGAGACGACCACGGCGGTGACCAGGTGGCGCGGGTAGGCGGGCGGCCGGGAAGCGGTGAGGCCGCTCTGGTGGCTGTAGACGGTCATCGCGTGCGCGGGCCCCAGTTCTCGGTGGACACAGCCGGTGAACGGCAACCGGATGGCGCACCACACTAACGGCTCCGGGTGGCCGGTTCGTCCGGGGTGTGCGTGCGGAGACGGTGAAGGGGGCTCCGGGAACACGAAAGCGCCCCACCACCACGGTGAGGCGCCCGTACGGCTGTGCGGTTGTCCGTCGCTGTCGAAGGGTCAGCCGCGGGGGCCCGCCCGGTCAGACCGCGCTCTTCTTGAGCCGGCGGCGCTCGCGCTCGGAGAGGCCGCCCCAGATGCCGAAGCGCTCGTCATTGGCGAGGGCGTACTCCAGGCACTCCGAGCGGACCTCGCAGGCGAGGCAGACCTTCTTGGCCTCGCGCGTCGAGCCGCCTTTCTCGGGGAAGAAGGACTCGGGGTCGGTCTGGGCACACAACGCGCGCTCCTGCCAACCGAGTTCCTCCTCATCCTCCGCGATGCCGTCCCCGATCAACAGCTCAAAGAGCTCGCTCATGTGGCGCGCCTCCTCTGCCCCTACTTGGCGTCCCCGTGGTTGCCGTTGCCTCGTGCGGCTGACGACACGAGTGAAATTACAGTTGCGTCACTCTGGCTCAGTCAAGCCGAGCTCTGGTATTGGGGCCGGGATTCACTCCCTGGCACCAAGCCGTTACGAATAGTGTACATATCCGGACACATCGGACCTTCTGCCTCAAGGTCCCGAACGGCGACGAACCCTCCGCAACCCAGCACCGGATGACACTCGGTCACCGCCACAGGCCGGTCATCGGCCTCCCTTCCCGGCGATCTTCCCATCGAAACATAGAGAGTGATGAATCACCCCATCAGGGAAAGATCCGGACCTAACCCACTCGAATGCCGCATCCTTCCGTTTGACACCGCCGCTGCGGATGCGGTCTCCTTTCTCCTATGTCAGAGTTCGCCAGCCCCCGGAGCGGTTCCGCCCTCCGCCGTGCCGTGAACTTCTGTTGTCGCCTCTGTTCCTGCTGTATCTAGGCGCCCGCGTCCCACCGCGCGCCGCCCCCAGGAAGCACAGAGGCCGCCCGCGATTCCCGCCCCAGGACATCCCGGATCCGGCTGATCCCGACGCCAGCCGACTCCTCCGAGGACGACTCCCGTGCGCATGATCCGCATCCGCAAGCGGAACCGCGACCGCAACAAGGCCTCCCGCCGTGGCCCCGCCGCCGTCCGCCCCGCCACCCCCGCCGACGCCCGGACCCACCCGTGGGCCGACGGCCTCAGCGACGTCTCCATCGCGGGGGACCCGCTCGCCTTCCCGCACCTGGCGCGCACCGACCTGCCCGCCCACCCCACCACCGTCGCCGGGTACGCCCGACTGGTGCGCGAGATCGCCGACGACCGCGCCCGCTGGGAGCCGCTGGTCCGCTACGACGCGCTGACCCGCTGGTACGCCCGGCTGGAGACCGGCCCCGGCTACGAGGTCTGGCTGCTCAGCTGGCTGCCCGGGCAGTCCAGCGGCTTCCACGACCACGGCGAGTCCTCCGGCGTGATGAGCGTCGTCCGGGGCGAGCTGATCGAGCGCTCCCTCACCCGCGCCGGCGAGGGCGCCCGCACCCTGCGGCCCGGCGGGCAGCGGGTGTTCTCCCCCGGCTACCTGCACGAGGTCGTCAACGGCGCGCTCGAACCCGCCGTCTCCATCCACCTCTACGCCCCCGGGTTGACCGAGATGAACCAGTACGGCGCGGCCGCCGTCCCCGAGCAGCACCCGGAGCAGCAGGCCCAGGCCGGATCGCACTGATCCCGGGCTGACGGCCGGTCCGACCGTGGCAGGATGAGGCCCATGCGCATCGTGGCACTGGCAGGCGGAATCGGCGGAGCGCGCTTCCTGCGCGGGCTCCGCGCGGCGGTCGGACCGCAGGACGAGATCACCGTCATCGGCAACACCGGCGACGACATCCACCTCTACGGCCTCAAGGTCTGTCCCGACCTCGACACCGTGATGTACACCCTCGGCGGCGGCATCCACGAGGAACAGGGCTGGGGCCGGACCGACGAGACGTGGTCCATCAAGGCCGAGATGAAGGAGTACGGCGTCGGCCCCGAGTGGTTCGGGCTCGGCGACCGGGACTTCGCCACCCACCTGGTGCGCAGCCAGATGCTCACCGCCGGGTACAGCCTCAGCCAGGTCACCGAGGCGCTGTGCGCGCGCTGGCAGCCCGGCGTGCGGCTGCTGCCGATGAGCGACGACCGGGTCGAGACCCACGTGCGGATCACCGACGAGCAGGGCAGCCGGGCGGTCCACTTCCAGGAGTACTGGGTCAGGCTGCGCGCCTCGGTGGACGCGGAGGCGGTCGTCCCGGTCGGCGCGGACACCGCCAAGCCCGCGCCCGGCGTGCTGGAGGCGATCGCCGAGGCGGACGTCATCCTCTTCCCGCCGTCCAACCCGGTGGTCTCGATCGGCACCATCCTCGCCGTCCCCGGCATCCGGGAGGCCGTCGCCGCCGCGTCCGCGCCGGTGGTCGGGCTCTCCCCGATCATCGGCGGGGCGCCGGTGCGCGGCATGGCCGACAAGGTGCTCGCCGCCGTCGGCGTCGAGACCGCGGCGGACGCCGTCGCGCTGCACTACGGCCCCGACCTCCTGGACGGCTGGCTGGTGGACACCGCGGACGAGGGCGCCGTGGCCGCCGTCGAGGCCGCCGGGATCGCCTGCCGGGCCGTCCCGCTGCTGATGACCGACGTCGAGGCCACCGCGCGGATGGCGCGCACGGCGCTGGCGCTCGCGGAGCAGGTGCGGAAGTGACGCTGGAGATCCTCGGAGTCGAGGGGCTGCCGGAGGTCGGGGCCGGGGCGGACCTGGGCGAGCTCCTCGCCAAGGCCGGCAGCTACCGGGACGGCGACATCCTGCTGGTCACCTCGAAGGTCGTCAGCAAGGCCGAGGGCCGGCTGCTGCACGCCGCCGACCGCGAGGCCGCGATCGACGCCGAGACCGTCCGGGTGGTCGCCCGGCGCGGCCCCGTCCGGATCGTGGAGAACCGCAACGGCCTGGTGATGGCCGCCGCCGGGGTGGACGCCTCCAACACCGCCCCCGGCACCGTGCTGCTGCTGCCCGAGGACCCGGACGCCTCGGCCCGCGCGCTGCGGGCCCGGCTCCAGCAGCTCACCGGGCGCCGGCTCGCCGTCGTCCTCACCGACACCTTCGGCCGGCCCTGGCGCAACGGGCTGACCGACGTCGCGATCGGCGCCGCGGGCCTGTCCGTCCTGGAGGACCACCGGGGCCGCACCGACAGCCACGGCAACGAGCTCCAGCAGACCGTCACCGCGACGGCCGACGAACTCGCCGCCGCCGCCGACCTGGTGAAGGGCAAGGCCACCGGCGTCCCGGTGGCGGTGGTGCGCGGCCTCGGGCACCTCGTCACCGCCGAGGACGGCGAGGGCGTCCGGCCGCTGGTCCGGCCGGCCGTGGACGACATGTTCCGGCTCGGCACCTCCGAGGCGCTGCGGCAGGCCGTCACCCTGCGGCGCACCGTCCGCTCCTTCACCGCCGAGCCGGTCGACCCGGCCGCCGTCCGGCGCGCCGTCGCCGCCGCCGTCACCGCGCCCGCCCCGCACCACACCACGCCCTGGCGGTTCGTGCTGCTGGAGTCCGCGGACACCCGGGTGCGGCTGCTCGACGCGATGCTCGCCGCCTGGCAGCGCGACCTGCGCGAGCTCGACGGCTGGGACGAGGAGCGGATCGCCCGGCGCACGGCCCGCGGCGACGTCCTGCGCGACGCCCCGTACCTGGTGGTGCCCTGCCTGGTGGCGGAGGGCGCGCACGGCTACCCCGATGCGCGCCGGGCCGCGGCCGAACGGGAGATGTTCACCGTCGCCGCCGGCGCCGCCGTGCAGAACCTGCTGGTCGCGCTCACCGGCGAGGGCTACGGCTCCGCCTGGGTCTCGTCCACCATGTTCTGCCGCGACACGGTGCGCGAGGTGCTGGACCTTCCGGCCGGGTGGGACCCGATGGGGGCCGTCGCCGTCGGGCGGCCCGCGCAGCCGCCGCGCGAACGGCCGGAACGGAGCGCCGACGCCTTCGTCGAGGTGCGCTAGGACGTCCTCCTGGGCCCGGTACGCCACGCGGTGGGCGCCGCCTCGACGAGCGTGCGCGGCGGGGTGCGCCCGGCGCGGGGTTGCGGCTCAGCGGTGGCGGTGGTCGTTGGGGGCCAGGCGGGGGCCGTAGCGGGGGGCGTGGGTGCCGGTGGCCAGCAGGAGGCGGCAGAGGCGGTGGCGCTGGGGGCGGTAGGGCTCCAGCAGCGCGAGCATCTGGGCGTCGTCGCTGCGGGGGCGGCCGGCCAGCGCCCAGCCGACCAGGTTCGGCAGGTGGTAGTCGCCGACGGAGACCGCGTCCGGGTCGCCGTTGCTGCGCTGGAGGGTCTCGGCGGCCGTCCAGACGCCGATGCCCGGCACGGCGGTGAGGCGGGCGAAGGCCTCCTGGTGGCCCATCGCGGACGCCTCCTCCAGGCGGGGCGCCAGCCGGACGGCCCGCATGACGGTGGCGGAGCGCTTCGGGTCCACGCCGGCCCGGTGCCACTCCCAGCTGGGGACCAGGGCCCACTCGCGGGCGGACGGCGCCACCCGCATGCCCTCGGCCGGGCCCGGCGCCGGGGTGCCGAAGTCCCGCAGCAGGGTGCGCCAGGCACGGTAGGCCTCGTCGGTGGTGACCTTCTGCTCCAGGATCGCCGGGACGAGCGACTCCAGCACCAGGCCCGTCCTGGTCAGCCGGACCCCGGCGGTACGGCGCTGGGCGTCCCGCAGCGGGCCGGGCGGCAGGACCAGCGCCTCCGGGGCGTCCTCGGCGCCGAGCAGGGCCGGCAGGCGGTCGAGGAGCCACTGGGCGCCCGGGCCCCAGGCGCTCGCCTCGACCTCGCCGGCGGCGGGACGCGGCAGCACCCGCAGGGTGCCGACGCCGGCCGGGGTGCGGGAGGCGCGCCAGACGGCGCCGTCGCCGGTGCGGCGGTAGGCCGGGTCGGCGGGGCCGCGGCGCAGCGGGAGCAGGGTGCGGGCGACGTCCAGCGGGACGCCCGGGCGCCAGCGCCGTACTGCCTCCACTGCCGTCGCCTCCCGGATCGTGCTTCCGCTTATGAACGATACGCGGCGGGTCGGACAGGCCCGGGGGGCGACGGCGGCGGACGGCGGTCAGCGGGCCTGGAGGCGGGCCGCGGCGGCGCGCAGGGCGGGCAGGCGGGCGTACAGGGCGTTGCCGGGGCACTCGGTGTCGACGGCGTCGCGGTGGCCGGAGACGGCGTCGAACGGGACGGCGCTGCCCGCGGGGTAGCGGCTGCCGCCCGAGGTGGAGGTGAGCACGGTGCGGCCGTCGGCGGGCTGGGAGGCCAGGCCGAGCTTCCAGGCGGCGAGGGCGGCCAGGCCGTCCAGCAGTGGGCCGGGCGGCTGGTCCTCGACGTAGGTGCCGATCGCGGCCACACCGGCGGAGTCGGTGTTGAAGCCGAGGGTGTGGGCGCCGTGGACGGGCCGCTCGACGCCGCCGGCCCGGCCCTCGTAGACGGTGCCGCAGCGGTCGACCAGGAAGTTGTAGCCGATGTCCCGCCAGCCGTTGGACCGCACGTGGTACTGGTAGATCGCCCGGATCACCCGGGGCGCGTCCGCGCAGGCGTAGTCGGTGGCGGTGGCGGTGTGGTGGACGAAGACCGCGCGGACCGGGCCGGTGTACTCGACGTCCCCGTCGCGCAGCGACTCGTCGGCTCCCCAGCCGGCCCGGGTGACGACGGCCGGGCGCGGGGCCTGGCCCTGGACCGGGCCGAGGGGCTGAGCGGGCGGCTGAGCGGGCGGCTCCGCGGGCAGGGTCCGGGCGCCCGCCGCGGGGGTGCCGCGCCCCGGGTCGACCAGGTCGAGCCGCAGCCCGGGCGGCGCCCCGGCGGGCCCGGGGCGGAGCTCGACCGCGACGCCGTCGCTGCGGCCGGTCCAGAGCGGGGCGGTGGCGCCGTGCGCCGGGTGGTCGGGGCCGTCCCCGTCCTCGGCCTCCAGCCGGTGCCAGCCGCTCCAGCGGCCGGTGCCCGCGTCCCGGGTGCGGACCCGGACCACGGCGCCGGCGAGGGCGTCCGCCGGGCCGTCCCAGCCCAGGCCGAGGAGTTCGAACGGTGCGGTGCCGCGCGGGGCGAGGCCGGCCCCGGCGGGCAGCCGGAGCGTGGTGGTCGAAGCGCCGCCGGCGAAGTCGCGGCGCTGCGGGGCGGGTGCGGAGGTGGCGTCGGCGGCGGACTGGAGCAGGAGGGCGGCGGTGCAGCCGGCCAGCAGGGCGGCCGGGAGTGAGAGGCGCATGGAACGGATCGTCGCCGCTGGCCGGGCCCCCCGCCACGCCACCCCGCGCCCGTTCGGCCACCCCTCCCGACCTGCCACCCGAAGGCCGTAGGCTGGGGCGCACCATGACTGCGCCTTTCGCTGCCGATGCCCGCACCCCCGTCGAGCTGCTGCACGCATTCCTGCGCGGCGGCACCCCTTCGGTCGATCCCGCGGCCCCGCTGGTCACCTTCTACGACGACGCCACCGGCGAACGGGTGGAGCTGTCCGCCCGCACCTTCGACAACTGGGTGGCCAAGACGGCCAACCTCCTCCAGGACGAGCTGAACGCCGGCCCCGACGACCGGGCGGCGCTGCTGCTGCCCGCCCACTGGCAGAGCGCCGTCTGGCTGCTGGCCTGCTGGTCGGTCGGGGTCACGGCGGTGCCGGGCGGCGACCCGGCCGCCGCCGACCTGGTGGTCAGCGGCCCGGACGGGCTGGAGGCCGCCCAGGCCTGCGAGGGCGAGCGGGTCGCGCTCGCCCTGCGCCCGCTCGGCGGCCGCTTCCCCCAGCGGCCGGACGGCTTCCTCGACTACGCCGCCGAGGTGCCCGGCCAGGGCGACCGCTTCGCGCCGTACTCCCCCGTCGCCCCGGACGGGCCGGCCCTGGAGACCGCGGTGGACGGGCTGCCGCTGAAGCTGACGGGCGAGCAGACCGTGGCGCTGGCCCGGGAGGGAGCGGTGCGGCTCGGCCTGAAGCCCGGCGACCGCGTGCTCTCCACCCTCTCCTTCGACGACTGGGCCGGCCTGGAGGCCGGTCTGCTGGCCCCGCTGGCGGCCGGCGCCTCGGTGGTGCTGTGCCGCAACTCGCAGGCGCTGGACGCCGGGCAGTGGCAGAAGCGGATGGAATCCGAACGGGTGACACTGCGCCTCGGCTAACCCCCGGCCCGGGCCCGGCGGGTAGGGATCGCTGCCATGGCCGAGGACGACACCGAGCACCCCCCGACCGCCCCTCCCCCGACGAACGGCGCCCCGCCGGACGGTCCGCCGACGGACACCCCGGCGGCCGGGAGCGGACGCCCGCGCAGGCGCCGGCGGTGGCTGATGGTCACCGCCGGCGCCGTCGCGTTCCTGCTGGTCGCCACCGGGGCGGTGCTCTGGATCGCCTACCGCGCGCTGGACCGCAACATCCGCACCGACTCGGCCACCGACCGGCTGCTCGCCGAGCTGGAGGCCGAGCGGCCGAGCCGCACCGCCGGGGCGCGCGGCGCCGAGAACATCCTGCTGATCGGCAGCGACGACCGCTCCGGCGCGAACGGCTCGTACGGCGGCGAGGCCGGCACCGAGCGCTCGGACAGCACGATCCTGCTGCACCTGGCCGCCGACCGGAAGCACGCGACGGCGGTCTCCGTGCCGCGGGACGTCATGGTCGCCGTCCCGGCCTGCGAGAAGCCGGACGGCACCCGCAGCAGGCCCGGGGTGACGCAGTTCAACCGGGCCTTCGAGACGGGCGGTGCGGCCTGCTCGATCCGGACCGTCGAGCAGCTGAGCGGCATCCGGATCGACCACTACGTGATCCTGGACTTCAGCGGCTTCAAGACGGTCGTGGACGCGGTCGGCGGGGTCGAGGTGTGCGTGCCGCAGCCGATCCACGACAAGGACGCCAGGCTGGACCTGCCCTCCGGCCGGCAGACCCTGCACGGCGAGCAGGCGCTCGGCTACGTCCGGGCCCGGGAGAGCCTGGGGGACGGCAGCGACACCCAGCGCATGGGCCGTCAGCAGCAGTTCCTGGCCGCGCTGATCCGCAAGGTGCAGTCGCAGGGCGTGCTGCTCAACCCGGCGAAGCTGTGGCCGGTGCTGGACGCCGCGACCTCCTCCGTCCGGGCGGACGGCGGGCTGTCCTCACTCGGCGCCCTGTACGACCTGACCCAGGACCTGCGCGGCATCCCCTCGGCGGACGTGGTCTTCCTGACCGCGCCGCGCCGCCCGTACCGCTACGACTCGGACCGGGACGAGTTCGTGCAGCCGCAGACCGGCCAGCTGTTCGCGGCGCTGCGGGACGACCGGCCGGTCGCCGTCCGGGCGCCCGGGTCCGCGCCCTCCCCGGGGGCCGGCCCCACCCGGGCGGCGGGCCCGGGAGCCGGGCCGGGGGCGGCGGTGGAGGCGGCGGCCGAGGCGTCACCCTCGGCGGGCGCCTCGCCCACCTTCGAGGGACGCACCGCCGACGTGGACACCTGCGCCCAGCGCTGAGCGCCGCGCTCCCGCGCCCGGCCCGGGCCCGGGCCCCGGCGTTCGGACGGTTCCGCAATTGCTCGGGCACGTACGGTATTTACCTCCGCATTGCCGGAACATGGCAGGGATCACACCGGGAACGACTGCCCCGTCAGGCTCGTCTAGTGTGTCCGGATCGGCCCGTCCGTACGGGCGGTCCTCCACAGCCGTGACCGGTCGAAGGTAGGGAACCCCCGTGCACGAGGAGCAACCGGACACCGGCCGGTACCGGGTGGATCCGGCCCCCGGCGTCCCCCGGCAGCGCCACCGGGCCGCCGAGGGCCCCGCCGCACCGGACGGGCCCGCCGCACCCGCCGCCGCACCGGCCGGGGAGGGGCGCCGGGAGAGCCGGCGCCGGGCCGCCGCGCTCGCCAAGCGCAGCCGGCGCCGACGGGTCCTCAAGTGGACGGCCGGGGCGGGCGCCCTGGTGATGGTGGCGGGCTGCGGCGGGGCGTACTACCTGTACCGGCACTTCAACGACAACCTGACCTCCGTCAAGGTCCGGCTGGGCGACGACTCCGAGCGCCCCGCGGCCGCCGGGGACGCGCTGAACATCCTGGTGATCGGCACGGACAGCCGGGAGGGCCTGGGCCGGGAGTACGGCGACGAGGGCAGTTCCGGGCACGCCGACACCACGCTGCTGTTCCACGTCGCCAAGGACCGCTCCAACGCGACGGTGATCAGCCTCCCGCGCGACCTGATGGTGCCCGTCCCCGAGTGCCAGAACGCCCAGGGGAAGCGGATCCCCGGGGCGGCACGGACCGAGTTCAACAACAGCCTCGGCCAGGAGGGGCGCGACGCGGGCTGCACCTGGAAGACCGTCGAGAAGACCACCGGCATCCGGGTCGACCACTTCGTGCAGGTCAACTTCGAGGCGGTGAAGACCCTCTCCACCGCCGTCGGCGGGGTCGAGGTCTGCGCGGCCAAGGACATCAACGACTCCGGCTCCCACCTCAGGATGGCCAAGGGCCGGCACGTGGTGCAGGGCGACGAGGCGCTGGCCTTCGTGCGCACCCGGCACGCCGTCGGCCAGGGCGGCGACCTCACCCGGATCCCGCTCCAGCAGCAGTTCGTCAGCTCGATGATCCGCAAGATCAAGAGCGACGACACCCTGACCAGCCCCACCAAGCTCTACCGGCTCGCGGACGCCGCCACCAAGGCGCTCACCGTGGACTCCGGCATCGGCAGCGTGGACAAGCTGAAGGACCTCGCGCTGGACATCAGCAAGGTGGACACCAAGAACATCACCTTCACCACCGCGCCCGTCCTGGACGACCCCAGGAACGAGAACCGGGTGATCCTCAAGCAGCCGGACGCCGGGCAGCTGTTCGCGATGGTCGCGGCCGACCGCTCGCTGACCGAGACCGCCGCCCCGCCCGCCCCCGAGGCCCCGGCCACCGGGGAGGCGGCCGCACCGGCCGCGCCGTCCGGCACGCCTGCGGCCGCCACCGCGCCCCCCGTCCGGACCAGGACCGTCCCGCTGACGGTGCGCAACGGCAGCGGCACCCGCGGGCAGTCCGGGCCGACCGTGGAGAAGCTCCGGGCGAAGGGCTTCGACCGGGCCGCGGTGGGCAGTGACGCCCCGCTCGCCGAGACCACCACGGTGACCCACCCGGCCGGCCTGGAGGCGGAGGCCGCCGCCCTGGCCGCCGCCCTCGGGCTGCCCGCCGACGCCGTCCGGCCGGCCGCGAAGAACGATCCGAAGAGCGGGCTGCTGCTGGTGCTCGGCAAGGACGCGCTGGCCGCCTCCGCCGCCCCGGCGGCGGTGCCCACCGAGGCGCCCGAGGACCTCCAGCGGGTGCAGGCGGACGACACCGACGTCTGCGCCAAGTAGCGTCCTCCGCGCCGGGCGGTCAGAGCGGCCGCAGGGCCCCGTCCTCCTCGCGGTACCGCTCGGCGGTCCGGGGGCACTGCCAGCCGCCGTCCCCGGCGGGCCGCAGCGGCTCGCCGGCCCGTCCCACCCAGCCGATCCGGCGGGCCGGGACACCGGCGACCAGGGCGAAGTCCGGCACGTCCCGGTGCACCACCGCACCGGCCGCGACCAGCGCCCAGCGGCCGACCGTCACCCCGGCGACCAGCACCGCCCGGCCGCCGACCGAGCAGCCCTGACGGAGCGTCACACCCTCGGCGTGCCAGTCGAGTCGGCCCTTGGGGCGCCCCTCGGGGGTGACCGCCCGCGGGTACCGGTCATTGGTCAGGACGGCGGCCGGGCCGATGAACACCCCGTCCTCGACCACCGCCGGCTCGTACACCAGCGCGTGGTTCTGCACCTTGACCCGGTCCCCGATCCGCACGCCCGGGCCCACGTACGCGCCCCGGCCGATCACGCAGTCCGCGCCGACCACCGCGTCCTCGCGGACCTGGGCGAGGTGCCAGACCACCGTCCCGGCGCCGATCGCGGCCCGCTCGTCGACGTCCGCACCCGGCTCGATCCGGGCCGCGCCCGGCCCGTCCTCCACTGTCGCCATGCGCACCGACGATAGCGGTGCCGCCTGGCGCGGCGCCGTGGGCCGCGCGGGAGCCGGTGCGGGCGGCGGCCCGGCGCAACGCGTCCGCGGGTGCCCGGCTCGGTCAGCCGGTCTTCGAGAGGACGTCCTTGGCGGACGGGCCGACGCTGGCGATCACTCTTCGGGCCAGTGAGCGCGGCGAGGTCAGGAAGCCGAAGCCCCAGCTGAGGTGCATGGTCGCGAAGGCCACCGGCAGCAGCGCCCGGGCCTTGAACGACAGGCCGCGCCCCTCGACCGCCGCACCGCCGAGGATGCCCAGCAGGTACGCGCCGGGCACCGCGAGGAAGGCCGGGTGGACGGCCGCACCGAGCACCAGCCCGAGCAGGACCGCCGCCAGCGCGGCCGGCGGGGCGAGGTAGCGCATGTTGACCGAGCCCCGGTGGTAGCGGGTGACCACCCGGCGCCAGCGGCCGTAGTCCTTGTACTGCTTGGCCAGCGCCCGCACCGAGGGGCGGGGCCGGTACGTCACCTTCAGCTGCGGGGTGAACCAGACCAGGCCGCCGTCCTGGCGGATCCGGTAGTTCAGCTCCCAGTCCTGGGCGCGGATGAACTCCTCGTTGTAGCCGCCGAGCCGCTCCAGCACCTCGCGCCGGAACACCCCGAGGTAGACGGTGTCCGCAGGGCCGGCCAGGCCGCCGGTGTGGAAGGCCGCGTTGCCGACGCCGATCCTGGAGGTCATCGCGGCGGCGACGGCGTTCTCCCACTCGGTCTCGCCCTCGGCGTGCATGATGCCGCCGACGTTGGCCGCCTCCATCTCGCCGAGCAGCCGGACCGCCGTGGTGATGTAGCCGGGGGTGAGCAGGCCGTGGCCGTCGACGCGTACGACTATCGGGTGCCGGGAGCCCCGGATCGCGGCGTTCAGCCCGGCCGGCGTCCGGCCGGTGGGGTTCGCCACTGTGCGTACCCGCGGGTCCTCCGCCACCAGCTCGGCGGCGATCTCCGCGGTGCGGTCGGTGGAGGGCCCGAGGGCGATCACCACCTCCATCGGCCCGGGGTACTCCTGGTCCAGGATGCGCCGGACCGCCGTGCGCAGGTGACGTTCCTCGTTGAGCACCGGCATGATCACGGAAACAGCCGGCAGCTCCTCAGCAGCCTTGGTGTTCATCGGGGCCAACCGTACCGGTGCGGACGCGTCCCCGTCTCGTCCCGGTCCGGGCGGCCGGGGGCGCCCCGCGGCGCGGCGGCCGTGCTGTGATCAAGAACACCGTACCCCTGCTGACGCCCAGGCCGGAGGCGGTGTGGATCCCGTGCCGGTCCGGGGCGGGTTCAGAGGGCGGAGTGGACGACGGTGAACACCGCGTAGCCGGTCAGCGCGAGCCGGTTCGCCAGGTGCTGGGGCCTGCCCAGGCGGTCCGGCAGGGCCCGGGACGGGCGCAGGTCGGGGCGGTGGGCGGCGGTGGCGACCGTCCGGGCCACCGCCGCCGGGTCGTACCGGCTGCCGGACAGGCCGGCCAGCCAGACCGCGGGACGGCTGAGGAAGGACAGCTCCCGGCCCCCGCGCAGCCGGACGGTGAGCAGCCCCTGGTGCACCGCCGCCGCGGAGATCTCCGCCCACCGGTAGCTGCGGACGCGCAGCGCGGTGGCCACCCGCAGGCCGTCGCGGTCGGCCACCAGCTGCCAGGACAGCGTCTGGGCGCAGGCGTGGATCGCCAGCGAGCCGATCCACAGCGGGCGCAGCAGCCCCTCCCACCAGCCGTCGTCGCCGAGCAGCACGACGGCGGCGCCGACCAGCAGCGCCGCCACCGGTCCGGCCGCCGCGCGCAGCGGCAGCGGCATCTCCCAGCGGTGGGCGGCCAGCGGTTCGGCGCCCGGCCCGGGCGCGGGGGCGGCGGCGACGGTCTCGGCGGTCAGCCAGGCGACGGCCAGGTCGCGCTCGCGGTAGCGACCGGCGCGCCGGCCCAACCGCGGGGCCCGGGCACCGGGGGCGACCACGGCCGCCACCCGGTGCGGGTCGCCGTCCAGCAGGGCCGGGCGGAGCAGGAGCTGCGGGTCGGCGCCGTCCGGGCCGCGGTACAGCACGGCCGGGACGGTGCGCCCGGCCCTGGCCAGCCGGGCGGCGGCCTCCTCCGGGGTGGCGCGGTCGCCGGGCTCGCCGTCCTCGGCCGGGTCGTGCCACGGGTCCGGGTCCGGGTCCGCGTCCGGGTCCGGGTAGTCCTCCTCGTCGCCCTCGACGTCCGGGTGATCGGGCAGCCAGCCCGGGACGGGGTGGTCCGGCAGGGCGGGGTGGGGCTCCCGGGCCCAGTAGTAGCGCTCCCGCTCCTTCAGCCGCCACAGCGCGGGCCCGTCCTCCGGGCCGTCCACCGGCAGCACCAGCAGGTCGCCCTGGGCGTCGGCCCTGACCCGGACGGCCAGGGCGGGGGCGGCGCCCTCGAAGGGGCGCCGGGTGCGGCGGGCGTCGTGGGCCAGGGCGGAGCCGAGCAGCAGCAGGCCGGGCAGGGCGAGCAGGCCGCCGAGCAGCGCCTGGCCGGACGGGTCGTAGTCGTCGCCCAGCGCGCGCACCCGCCCGTCGCCGTCCACCAGCAGCGGGACCGCCTGCCCCGGCTGCGGGCGCTCGGCCCACCACACGTCCAGCCGGGCGGTCGGCCCGCCGGCGCTGCCGGACGCGGCGCCCGGGGCCTCGCCGTGCCGCGGGTCCCGGTACCGGACGGTCAGCCGGCCGTCCCGGTCGAAGCCCTCCGCCGTCCCGGTGACCCGCACGGCCGCGGCGTCCCGCTCCACCTGCCGGTGCTGCGCCCACAGGCCGTACAGGGGCAGCGCGGCAGCGGCGGCGAGGAACAGGACGCCGAGCACCCGCCGCCCGACCGGCCGGTGCGGCGGCTGGACGGGCGAGGGCACCCCGGCGGCCGTCCAGGGGAAGGGGACGGGCGGGGCCATCAGTTCGTCGAGCTGCTGGCGGGCCCGGCGGCGGCCGAGGTCGGCGCCGATCAGGACGGCGGCCAGCAGCAGGTGCAGCAGCACCACGGACCAGCGGGCGAGCGGCGTGACCAGCCCGTTCGGGAGGTACCAGAACAGGGCCAGCGCGGCGACCGGGACGAGCGGCAGGACGCGGGGCCTGGCGGCCAGCAGGACGGCCTCGGCCAGCAGCGTCCACAGGGCGAAGGTCTCGCCCCAGGTCTCCCGGCAGACGCCCTGGGCGTTGCAGGCCCCTGCGGTGTCCGGCTCCACGGCGCCGGCCAGGGCCAGGAAGGCGATCGGCAGCAGCGCGAGCCACCGGCAGTCCAGCCGCCAGGCGGTCCGGGCGGCGCGCCAGCGGGCGGCGGCGGCACGGGTGAGGGGCGCGGCGCTGGGCAGTGGCGGAGCGTCCGAGGAGAACATCGGACGATCATCCCAGCGCCGGGGCAACGGACCGCACGCCGGGCGCGGGCGTCCGGCGCCGGTTGGGGCGGGGCGGGGCGGGCGACGGCACCGGGGCCGGGTGCGCGCAGCACCCGGCCCCGGTGTCCCGGTCCCGGCGGGTCCCCCGTTCCCGCCGGCGCCGTCCCCCGCCCGTCGTCCCCCCACCCCCTGGCCCCGTGGCCCGGGCCCGGCGCCCCCCGGCGCCGGGTCAGTCCGTCGCGATGGCCGTGAGGACGTTCATGCGTCCGGCCCGGAAGGCCGGGACGAGCGCGGCGAACAGGCCGATCAGCACCGAGGCGCCCAGCGTGACCGCCACCGCGGCGGTCGGCACGGAGAGCGTCCCGAGGCCCTGGTCCCGCAGCACCCGCTGGACGGCGACGCCCCAGCCGAGGCCCAGCCCGGTGCCGAGGACGGCGCCGAACAGCGCGATCACCACGGACTCCAGCCGGATCATCCGGCGCAGCTGGCGGCGGGAGAGCCCGATCGCCCGCAGCAGGCCGATCTCGCGGGTCCGCTCGACCACCGACAGCGCCAGGGTGTTGACCACGCCGAGCACCGCGACGGTGATCGACAGGGCGACCAGCCCGTATACCAGGTACAGCAGGGTGTCGACCTGGGACCGCACCAGCTCCTTGTAGCCGGCCTGGTCCTTGACGGTCAGCTGCGGGTACTCCCTGAGCCCGTCCTCCAGGGCGGCCAGCGTCCGGGCGACGTCGGCGCCCGGGGAGGCCTTGGCGAAGAAGGTGTCCACCGGCGGCTGCTCCGCGGCGGGGACGGCCCCGGCCATGGTGTCCAGGTCCACGAAGGAGCCGTTGCCGAACAGCCCGCCCTTGGCGAGGACCGCCCCGACCGGCAGCACCTGGGTGCGGCCCCGGCCGTAGTCGACGGTCACCTGGTCGCCGACCTTCAGGCCGTGCTCCGTCGCGAAGGCCTCGCCGACCGCCAGCGAGCCGCGTGCGACGGACTCCACCGTGCCGGAGGTGACGGCCGGGTGGAAGTCGGTGCCGAAGAACGCGGGCGGCACGGCGTCCAGGCCGGTCCTCGCCTGCCGTCCGTCCGGCAGCCGGAGCCGGGCGTGGAAGCCCTTCTGCACGGTGACGTGGTCGATGCCCGGGGTGCGGCGCACGATGTCCGTCATCTCGGTGGTGATCCCGGCTCGGCCGCCGCCGACGATGTAGTCCACGCCCACCGGTGTCGTCCCCGCCGCTCAGCTGGTGCGCTTGCCGTCGAAGCGGCGCATGCGTCCGAGGACGGAGTCGGCGGTGGGCGCGTGCATCTCGTCCACGATCACGCCGTCGGCGAGGAAGAGCACCCGGTCCGCGTAGCCGGCGGCGACCGGGTCGTGGGTGACCATCACGATGGTCTGGCCCAGCTCGTCCACCGAGCGGCGCAGGAAGGTCAGCACCTCGGCGCCGGAGCGGGAGTCCAGGTTCCCGGTGGGCTCGTCGCCGAAGATGATCTCGGGGCGCGCGGCCAGCGCCCGGGCCACCGCGACGCGCTGCTGCTGGCCGCCGGAGAGCTGGGCGGGCCGGTGCCTGAGCCGGCCGGACAGGCCGACCGTCTCCACCACCTGGTCCAGCCAGGCCTGGTCGGGTCTGCGCCCGGCGATGTCCATCGGGAGCGTGATGTTCTCCAGCGCGTTCAGGGTCGGGAGCAGGTTGAAGGCCTGGAAGATGAACCCGACCTTGTCCCGCCGGAGCCTGGTGAGCTGCTTGTCCCGCAGGCCGGTGATCTCGGTGTCGCCGATGCGGATCCGCCCGGAGGTGACGGTGTCGAGGCCGGCCAGGCAGTGCATCAGGGTGGACTTGCCGGAGCCGGAGGGGCCCATGATCGCGGTGAACCGGCCGCGCCGGATGTCGACGTCCACCGCGTCGAGGGCGACGACCCTGGTCTCGCCCGAGCCGTACGCCTTGGTGACCTGACGGGCCGAGGCGGCGACGGCGGACGCTCCGCCGGGAAGCTGGGGGTCGTACACGGCTGCTGGTGCCGTCGTCACTGGACTCTCCTAGGGAAGTTGCGCTCACCCGTCGGCCCCCAGCCTCGCGGGCCCGACCGCCGCGCGACATGGCGCAGGCAGTAGTCCTCGACCGGGAGTTGCCCCCACCCTCCCGGTGGACCTGGCCACCGGACCCGACTCGGCCGGGCCCTCTCCTGGCGGGCGGGGATGTGTGCAACACGTTAGGAGCCGTCGGCGCGGCACTCGTCATCCGCCGGAATGAAGCCGCTCAACCAGGGTTCTGCGGGCCGTGGCCCGGCTCCCCCTAGGGGTCGCCGCGGCCCGTGTCGGGGACGCCCCGTACGGGCCGCGGCCGCCCGTCCGTCAGCCCGTCAGCACGGGTGCGGCCAGGCGTTCCAGGGCCGTGGCGAAGCCCTCCACGACCGGGCCCAGCATCGCTTCGGTCCCGGGCTCCACCAGGGTCGTCCCGTCCTCCCGGGCGGTGACGTGGCGGTCGAGCACGAACCAGCCCTGGGTGATGTGCTCGGCGCCCATCGAGCTGAGCACCGGGCGCAGCGCGTAGTCCACCGCGAGGACGTGCGCGGGCGAGCCGCCGGTGGCGAGCGGCAGGACGGCCTTGCCCGCCAGGGCGTACTGCGGGAGCACGTCCAGCAGGGCCTTCAGCAGGCCCGAGTAGGCGGCCTTGTAGACGGGGGTGCCGACGACCACGCCGTCGGCACGGGCGAACAGCTCGGTGACGGCGACGATCTCGGGGTGGTCGAAGTCGCCCGCCAGCAGGGCGTGCGCGGGCAGGCTGCGGGCCTCGAAGGGGACGACCCGGTGGCCGCGCTCCACCAGCCGCGCGTCGACGTGGCGCAGCAGGCGGGTGGTGCGGGACGTGGCGGACGGGGAGCCGGAAACGGACAGGACGACGGCCATGGGGTCACCTCTGGCTGGAAGCGGGGGCGGCACGGTGCGGCGGCGGGAGGGCGCTGCGATGAGGCGCTGCGGGGAGGGTGCCGGTGCCGGCAACGGCGTGCGGGGCACCGGGGGCCACGCCGGCGGACGGGCGGGGGCGGGTTCCGACGGGCGCGCGTCAGCCGCGACAGAGCGAACAGGCCACACCGCGCCGCAGGTCGACGTGCCGCCGACGCGTGAGTGCCCAACACTGGTCCATGCCCGAAATGCAAACACGCTGTGTTCGAGCCGGTCAAGAAACGTTTCGGCAGCCGGAACGCCGGGTGTCCGGACGTTTCGGCGGAACCATTCGGGGCGTGCATCAAAACTGCTACAAGAGGCCCGGCAGGCCCCCCGGGTGGAGTCAGCCCGGCCGGGGTCGGGCATCCTCGTCGGCATGAACACGTGGCAGGAGGGCCGCCCGGGGGGCGGCGGGAACCCGTACGGCGGCAGCGGCGGAGGCGGCGCGGCCGAGCCGCCGCTGCCGTCCTCGCTGAACCCGCGCGGGCCGGGGGCGGCCGCGCCACGGCAGCCGCGCCAGCCGGGGCAGCCCGGGCAGCCCCGGATCGGCGGCGTCCCGCCGCAGGGGGCCGGCGGGCCCGGCGGCCGTCCCCCCGGCCCGGGGCGGCCGGGGGGCCCCGGGGGCTCCGGCGGCCAGAGCGGGCCCGGCGGCCCGGGCCGGCCCGGCGGGGCCCAGGCCCGGCGCTGGCCGCGCCGGCGGATCGTGAAGTGGTCGGTCTTCGGCGTGCTGATCGCCGTCATGGCGACCGCCGTCTCCACCTGGTTCTGGGCGGACTCCAAGCTCAACCACGAGAACGTGCTCGCCGACTACCCCGGCCGCCCCGCCGCGGGCAAGGGCACCAACTGGCTGATCGTCGGCTCCGACAGCCGCCAGGGCCTCACCGACGCCGAGCAGGACGACCTGCACACCGGGCACGACACCGAGGGCAAGCGCAGCGACTCGATGATGGTCCTGCACGTCGGGGACAACGGGAACACCCTGATGAGCATCCCGCGCGACTCCTGGGTGCCGATCCCCGAGCACCCGGGCAGCAACGGCAAGCCGGTCAAGGCCACCACCGCCAAGATCAACTCCGCCTTCGGCAACGGCGGCGGCCGCCTGCTGGTCCAGACCGTCGAGCAGAACACGGGCCTGCGGATCGACCACTACGCCGAGATCGGCTTCGCCGGCTTCGTCGGCATCGTCGACTCGATCGGCGGCGTGGAGATGAAGATCGACCAGGACATCAAGGACAAGGACTCCGGGCTCGACCTCAAGGCCGGCGACCAGACCCTCAGCGGCAAGCAGGCCCTGGCCTTCGTCCGCCAGCGCCACCAGATGGCCGACCAGGACCTCGGCCGGATGCGCAACCAGCAGAAGTTCCTCGGCGCCCTCGCCCACCAGGCCGCCTCCCCCGGCAACCTGGTGAACCCGTTCACCTTCTACCCGCTGGTCGACTCCGCGCTCGGCACCCTGATCGTCGACGAGGACTGCGGGCTGACGGACCTCGGCTCGCTCTTCCTCGCCATGAAGGACGTCAACGGCGGCAGCGGCGCGTCGGTGACCGTCCCGATCGGCAACCCGGACTACCGGACCAAGACCGGCGAGTCCGCCGTGCTGTGGGACAGCGCCAAGTCCAAGCAGCTCTTCGACGCCTTCAGGAACGACACCGCGGTGCCGGAGTCCAAGTGACCGCGACTTCCCGTCACGACTCCCTCACACTGGGTGGATGCCACTCGTCACCGCGCTGATCCGCCGCCGTCGCCACCGCCTCCTGGGCCGCCTGGTCCAGGAGGCGCTCGCGCTCTACGGGATGGAGGTGCCCGCCGCCTGTGAGATCGGGCCCGGGCTGGTCGTCTTCCACCGCGGCTTCGGCACCGTGCTGCACCCGTACACCACCCTCGGCGCCGGCGTGACGCTCTACAACGGCGTGACCATCGGCCGGGCCGACCCCTGGGTGCCGCAGGAGCAGAGCGCGATGCGGCGGGTGGTGGTCGAGGACGGGGCGGTGCTGTGCGCGGGCGCCAAGGTGGTGTGCAAGGAGGGCGTGCTGACCGTCGGCGCGGGCACCGTCGTCGGGGCCAACGCGGTGCTCACCCGCTCCACCGGGCGCGGGGAGGTGTGGGCCGGCGCGCCGGCCCGCAAGGTGGGGATGCGGGCGGACCGCCGGGAGCCCGCGCCGCACACCGTCGCGAGCTGACCGACGAGGCCCGGGCACCCGCTAGACGTAGGGCAGCAGACCGGTGCCGCACTCCGGGAAGCGGACCAGCCACTCCCCCTCGCCGCCCGTCCCGGCCGCCTCCGTCGCCCCCGAGAAGCCGTAGTGGATCGGCTGGCGGGCGCCGCCCAGCCACCGCGCGTGGGTCAGCTGCGCCGACAGCGAGGCCGGGCGGTGCGGGGCGCCGGCGGCCGGGGCGGCCGGGGCGGGCTGCTCCAGCACCAGCTCGTGCTCGGTCTCGCCCGGCCGGAAGGTCACCACGGTCTCGGTGCCGGGGCGGCGCGCCGGCGCACCCGCCGGGTCCGTCCAGTACGCGGCGACCATCACCGCGAGGGTGCCGTCCAGGCTGCCGCTGTCCGGCCGCACGTACTCCTCGTCCGGGACCCAGCGGGAGTGGTGGCGGACCTCCTCCGGGCCCCACCGCTCGTCCCAGCGGACCCAGTAGCCCGCCACCCGCTTGACGGTCATGCCCTCGCGGACGACCCGGACCGCGAACCGCGCCGGGCCGACCGGCTCGCAGCCCACCAGGGAGACCACCGTCACCTGTTCGTAGGTCACCTCGCCGTCACCGGCGCGCTGCTCCATCATCCGTCAACCACCTTGCCCCGGAGTCGAGTTCGGACGCGACCGGGAGAGCGTCCGGATTCGAGCGTAGGGCCCCGGCGGGGGCGGACCGCCCGATTGCCCGGTTCCGGCCCGGACGGCGCCGCTCCGGGCTACCCTGCCCGCCGCGCCCCGGGCGGCCGGGGCGCCGGGGGGCGGGCACCGGGGGCGGGCCGGGCACCGGGGTACGAAACCGCCCCGGAGCGGGAGGTCGGGTGGTCCGACGTCCCGCTCCGGGGCGGTGCGTGCCAGGTGGTGGCGGTACTTACGCCACCACGCCGGACTTGGCGATGGTGATCTTGGCCGAGGTGCGGCCGCTCTGCGAGCCGAGGCCCTCGATCTTCTTGACCAGGTCCATGCCCTCGACGACCTCGCCGAAGACGACGTGCTTGCCGTCCAGCCAGTCGGTGACGATGGTGGTGATGAAGAACTGCGAGCCGTTGGTGTTGCGGCCGGCGTTGGCCATCGACAGCAGGCCCGGGCGGTCGTGCTTGAGCTGGAAGTTCTCGTCCGCGAACTTCTCGCCGTAGATGCTCTTGCCGCCGGTGCCGTTGTGGTTGGTGAAGTCACCGCCCTGGAGCATGAAGGACGGGATCACGCGGTGGAAGCCGGAGCCCTCGTAGCCGAAGCCGTGCTGGCCGGTGGCCAGCTCGCGGAAGTTCTGGGCGGTCTTGGGGACGACCTCGTCGAACAGCTTGAAGACGATCCGGCCGGCCGGCTCGTCGTTGATCGTGATGTCGAAGAAAACGTTGGAAGACATGCAGGGATCATGGCACGAGAGCCTGTTCGGCGCGCGGCACCCCCGTCGGGCCCGGCCGGGCGCCGCTGTGTTATCCCGCTCCGGCCGTCGGTCCGTACCGGCCGTCGGTCCGCTCCGGCCGCCGGTCCGGTTCCGGCCCGGGGCGCGGGTCGGAAAGCTACCATGCGTGTCAGGTTCCGGTCCCGGTGCGGGACGGCCATGGCGACGGCGACGACGACGGGGGTGGACGGCATGCGGATCGGCGAGCTGGCCCGGCGGACGGGCGTGAGCGAGCGCTCACTGCGCTACTACGAGCAGCAGGGCCTGCTGGCCGCCCGCCGCACCGAGGGCGGCCACCGGGAGTACCCGGAGGCCGCCGTCGACCGGGTGGTGCACATCCAGGAGCTCTTCGCGGCCGGGCTGCACAGCCGGACCATCTACAAGATCCTCCCCTGCATGCGGGACTCCGACGGCGGGCCGAACGAGATCGCCACCCCGCTGCTGGTCGAGGAGCTCACCGCGGAGCGCGAGCGGATCGACCGGACGATCACCGACCTGCTCCGCTCCCGCGAGGTGCTGGACGACGTGATCGCCACCGCCTCCGGGCAGCCGCCGTCGCCGTCCGAAGCCGCCTGAGGCGGGCGCGCGGACGGACGAACGGCCGGGCACGGGGAACAGGCGCCCGGCGGGCGCCCGGCGGGCGTTCTGCGGGCGTTCGGCCGGGCTCAGGCCCGCTTCGGCCGGCGGGCGAGCAGGTACGCCTGCGGGGTCCGCTCCTCGCCCTCCGGCTCGCGGACCGTCCGGGAGGTCACCGGCAGCCCGGCCTCCCGGGCCAGTTCCTCGACCCGCTCCGGCAGCAGCCGGCGGAAGTCCAGCGACACCGGCCGCCCGTACGGCTGCTCCAGGTGCAGCGGCCGGTCGCCGACCTGGAAGGCGAGCATCAGGTGGCCGCCCGGGGCGAGCACCCGGGCGAACTCGGCGAACACCTCGGGCAGTCGCTCGGCCGGGGTGTGGATGATCGAGTACCAGGCCACCACCCCGGTCAGCTCCCCGTCCCGGAACGGGAGGTCGAACATCGAGCCGACGCTGAACGGCACCTCGGGGTGGGCCTGCCGGGCCAGCTCGACCATCCGCGGCGAGAGGTCGATCCCGTGCACGTCCACGCCGAGCCGGTGCAGCGGGCCGGTCATCCGGCCCGGACCGCAGCCGATCTCGGCCACCCTGCCGTCCGGCCGCTCGGCGCGGACCAGGTCGGCGAAGAGCCCCAGCATCGCCCGGTCCACCGGCATGCTGTCCAGCGCGTTCCGGAAGGCGTCGGCGTACTCGGTCGCGATGGCGTCGTAGAACGCCCTGGTCTCGGCGAGGAAGTCCGGCTCGGTCATGGCCCGGACCCTACCCGGGGCAGCCGGCAGCCGTGGCCCCGGTAGCGCCCACCAGCCAAAGGGGGAGGGAGGACGGGCACGGCCGGGCGCGGGCGGCCGCGCCGCTCAGCCCGGCTGCGGGAGGTCCAGCTCGGCGACGGCCTGCTCGCCGCTGGTCTCGCCGGTCGGGCGGAAGCCGAGGCGGGCGTAGAACTCCGCCGGACCGTCCGGGCCCGGGTGGTAGGTGACCGTCGCCCGGGTGCCCCCGCGCCGGCGGATCTCGGCGCAGACCTGCTCGACGGCGAACCGGCCGTAGCCGCCGCGCTGCCGTCCGGCGTCGACCAGCAGCCGCCACAGGCCGGAGCGGGGGCGGTCGCCGGGGCGGTCGGGGTGGAAGGCGATGTCGAAGAAGGCCATCACGAAGCCGACCGGCCGGCCGTCGTCCAGGATCAGCCGGGGCCAGGCCGTCTCCCCGTACGCGTACGCCTCGGCCAGCGAGGTCGCCACCGGCGCCACCAGGTGCTCCTGGTCGGGGCGGACCCGCAGGGCGAGGGCGGCGTCGACGTTGCCGGGGGTGATCGCGGCGAGGGAGAGCGCGGACGGCCGGGGCGGCCGGGACAGCCCGGAGGGCGGGGACGGCGGTGCGGAGGGCGGAGGCGGTGCGGTGGGCATGACGGGCAGCCTAGGGAGCGCGGCCGCCCGCCGTCGCACGGTTTTCCGCCCGCCCCGTGCGGGTTACGGGAGGTTGCGGGCCATCACGATCCGCTGGACCTGGTTGGTCCCCTCGTAGATCTGCGTGATCTTCGCGTCCCGCATCATCCGCTCCACCGGATAGTCCCGCGTGTACCCGTAACCACCCAGCAACTGCACCGCGTCCGTGGTCACCTCCATCGCCACGTCCGACGCGAAGCACTTCGCCGCCGCCCCGAAGAACGTCAGGTCCGCGTCCCCCCGCTGCGACTTCGCCGCCGCGACATACGTCATCTGCCGCGCCGCCTCCAGCTTCATCGCCATGTCCGCCAGCATGAACTGCACACCCTGGAACTCCGCGACCGCCTTCCCGAACTGCCGGCGCTCCTTCACGTACCCCTTCGCGTAGTCCAACGCCCCCTGCGCGATCCCCACCGCCTGCGCCGCGATCGTCACCCGCGTGTGGTCCAGAGTCCGCATCGCCGTCGCGAACCCCGTCCCCTCCGCACCGATCATCCGGTCCGCCGGAACCCGCACATTGTCGAAGTACACCTCACGCGTCGGCGACCCCTTGATCCCCAGCTTCCGCTCCGGCGCACCGAACGACACCCCCGCGTCGCCCTTCTCCACCACGAACGCCGAGATCCCCTTCGAACGCTTCTCCGGATCGGTGACCGCCATCACCGTGTAGAACTCCGACACCCCCGCGTTGGTGATCCAGCGCTTCACCCCGTTCAGCACCCAGAAGTCACCGTCACGCACCGCACGCGTCCTCATCCCCGCCGCGTCACTGCCCGCCTCCGGCTCCGACAGGCAGTACGAGAACATCCCCTCGCCCCGCGCCAGCGCCCCCAGGTACCGCGCCTTCAACTCCTCCGAACCCGACAGCTGCACCGGCAGCGACCCCAGCTTGTTCACCGCCGGGATCAACGACGACGAGCCGCACACCCGCGCGACCTCCTCGATCACGATCACCGTCGCCAGCGCGTCCGCCCCCGCACCCCCGTACTCCTCCGGCACGTGCACCGCGTGCAGCTCGTTGCCCCGCAACGCCTCCAACGCCTCCTGCGGGAACCGCCCCTGCTCGTCCACCTCCGCCGCGAACGGAGCGATCTTCGCCTCGGCCAGCGAACGCACCGCCTCACGGAGCATCTCGTGCTCCTCGGAGACCCGGAAGAGATCGAAGTCAGCCGCCCCTGCGCTGCCCGCCATGATGCCTGCCTCGTCGTTCAGTGACCGCCGCCCGGTCGGCGCCCGATCGGGGGCCGGCCGACGCCCGGTGCGAGTCGAATCCGCGGTTAACTACCGTTCAGTAGAGATCCTAGGGCGCCGCCCTCCGGCTGCCTAGCTTCCCCGGCGTGCGGGCGAGCCCGGAACCGCCCGGGCGGACGGATAGCATCAGGGCATCCGTACTGGTCGCGTCCGCATCCAAGGAGAACCCGTGACCCTCCGCATCTCCGTGATCGGCACCGGCTACCTCGGCGCCACGCACGCCGCCGCGATGGC
Source organism: Kitasatospora sp. NPDC018619 (assembly GCF_044391605.1). Lineage (NCBI taxonomy): Bacteria > Bacillati > Actinomycetota > Actinomycetes > Kitasatosporales > Streptomycetaceae > Kitasatospora > Kitasatospora sp. NPDC018619. The sequence goes on along the minus strand of NZ_JBISAI010000003.1, from coordinate 444,373 downwards.
CGAGTTCGGCTTCGAGGTGCTGGGCCTGGACATCGACCCGGACAAGATCGCCATGCTGACGGCCGGCCGGGTCCCGATGTACGAGCCGGGGTTGTCCGAACTGCTGCTCAAGCACGTGGCCGGGCACGAGGGTTCGACCGGACGGCTGCGCTTCACCAGCTCCGCCCGGGAGGCCGCGGAGTTCGGCGACGTCCACTTCATCTGCGTCAACACCCCGCAGCGCAAGGGTGAGTTCGCGGCCGACATGTCGTACGTCGACGCCGCGGTGGACCAGCTCGCACCGCACCTGACCCGCCCCGCCCTGGTGGTCGGCAAGTCGACCGTCCCGGTCGGCTCGGCGGCCCGGCTGGCCGAGCGGCTGGCCGCGCTGGCGCCGGTCGGCGCGGACGCCGAACTCGCCTGGAACCCGGAGTTCCTGCGCGAGGGCTTCGCCGTGCAGGACACCCTGCGGCCGGACCGGATCGTGGTCGGCGCCCAGAGCGAGCGCGCCGAGCGGCTGCTGCGCGAGGTGTACGCGGAGCCGATCGCGGCCGGCGTGCCGTTCATGGTCACCGACTACGCGACCGCCGAACTGGTCAAGGCCGCCGCCAACTCCTTCCTGGCCACCAAGATCTCCTTCATCAACGCGATGGCCGAGGTCTGCGAGGCGGCCGGCGCGGACGTCACCCAGCTCAGCAAGGCCCTCGCCTACGACGAGCGGATCGGCGGCAGGTTCCTCAACTCCGGCCTCGGCTTCGGTGGCGGCTGCCTGCCCAAGGACATCCGCGCGTTCATGGCCCGGGCCGGCGAGCTCGGCGCCGACCAGGCGCTGACCTTCCTGCGCGAGGTCGACTCGATCAACATGCGGCGCCGCTCGCGGATGGTCGAGCTGGCCCGCGAGCAGTGCGGCGGCGGCTTCCTGGGCCGCCGGGTCGCCGTCCTCGGCGCCGCCTTCAAGCCGAACTCGGACGACATCCGGGACTCCCCCGCCCTCAACGTCGCCGCCCAGATCCAGCTCCAGGGCGCCCAGGTCACCGTCTACGACCCGAAGGCCGTGGACAACGCCCGCAAGATGTTCCCCTCCCTCGCCTACGCCCACTGCGCCCTGGAGGCCGCCGAGGGCGCCCACGTCGTCCTCCACCTCACCGAGTGGTCCGAGTTCCGCGAGCTGGACCCGGCCGAACTCGGCGCCGTCGTCGCCGAACGCCGCCTCCTCGACGGCCGCAACGTCCTCGACGCCGACGCCTGGCGCGCCGCCGGCTGGACCTACCGCGCCCTGGGCCGCCCCAGCTGACCCCTCCGCGGCCCCGTGCCTCCCGGGCCCGGGGGCGCCGGGCAGGTCCGGAACGCCGTCGCGCGCCGAGCCGTTCCAGTCCTCACCCGAAGACCTGGAGCGCACGATGACGACGCAGACGACGGCCGAGTTCTACCGGCGGGAGCCCGTCCCCCGCACCGCCTGGCGGCAGGCCGTCCTGATGGGCCGCAACAGCCGTACCTACAAGTTCGCCCTGGGCGCCGCCCTCCTGGAGTGCGCCGCCACCGGTCGCACCGAGATCCCGCTGGGCGAGCTGGCCGGACCGTACGCCCTGGCCCTGGCCACCCGGCTCGGCGGGGCCCCGCAGGCCCCCGCCACCGGCGGGGCGGACGACTTCCTCACCGTCGCGGCCCGGGAGGCCGAGGAGACGCTGGCCGCCGGGCGGCCCACCGAGCGGCTGGTCGAGGCCGCCCGCCGGTCGATGCCGGGCATGGTCATGGACCGCTTCCACAACCTCGGGGGCGGCACCGAGGTCGAGCACCGCTTCTACGAGCTGGTCGGCCGGGGCCGCGGCCGCACCGTCGTGCTGACGCCCGCCCTGCGGCAGCTCGCCGCCTCCGAGCAGGCGCCCGGCCTGCGCACCGAGCTGGAGGCCCGCTGGAGCATCGTGGAGTCCTCCTTCGCCCTGGGCGTCAGCCGCGGCCTGCTCACCGAGGACCTCGACGTGGACCTGGAACGGTCGGTGCTCGTGGACCGCCACCGCCGCCGGCCCGTCACCGGGATCGCCGACGCCGTGATCGGCTTCCAGTACGGGCGCTGCCTGCTCTGCGACGAGCCGATCACCGCCGAGGACAAGGTCGTCGTCGACCACGTCTTCCCGTTCTCGCTGATGAAGCGCTACGACTTCCTGCCGGGCGGACCGCAGCCGGACCTGGACCGTCCGTGGAACCTCGCCCCGGCCCACGAGGCGTGCAACAGCGCCAAGAGCGACCGCCTGCCCACCCCGGAGGAGCTCGACCGGCTGGCCCGCCGCAACGAGGCCGTCATGGAGTCGCCGGTCCGGCTGAAGGACAACCTGCGGGCGAGCCTGAACCGCGCGAAGCTCGGCGGCCGGCCGCCCGGCCACCGCTGGCCCGCGTTCATCCGGCACGTACAGGACCACTTCGGCTGACGCGGCCCGCCGCGCCGGGGCGGGAATCCCCCCGCGGGTCGGGCCGTTGGCACCGGCATGACGAGCTACGGCGACGAAGCGACGGTCCGCGACATCCTCACCCGCGCCGGGGACACCTGGGCGGTGGTGGGCCTGTCCACCAACACCTCCCGGGCCGCGTACCGGGTGGCCCGGGTGCTCCAGGAGTACGGCAAGCGGATCGTGCCCGTGCACCCGAAGGCGGAGACGGTCCTCGGCGAGCAGGGCTACGCCTCGCTCGCCGAGGTGCCGTTCCCGGTGGACGTGGTGGACGTGTTCGTGAACAGCGCGCTGGCCGGGGAGGTGGCCGACCAGGCGGTGGCGGTCGGCGCGAAGGCGGTCTGGTTCCAGCTGGGCGTGGTGGACGAGGCCGCGTACGGGCGGACGACGGCGGCCGGGACGGCCATGGTGATGGACCGCTGCCCGGCCGTCGAGATCCCGCGGCTGGGCCAGGGCGTGTCTGACAATTCTCGCCGGGTGCGCGGCGAATTGTCAGACACGCCCTAGCTAGGCGCCCACGCCGTCCAGCTGGGCGATGGTGGCGATGGACGGCCCGCGGCGCGCCCGCAGCCCGGTGGCCACGGACTCGGCCTCGCGCAGGACGCGGACGGCGTTGTGCCAGGTGAGCTTGGCCAGGTCGGCCTCCGACCAGTGCCGGCCGAGGAGTTCGGCGACCAGGTTGGGGTAGCCCGCCACCGAGTCCAGGCCGTCGGGCAGGAAGGCCGTGCCGTCGAAGTCGCCGCCGATGCCGATGTGGTCGATGCCGGCCACCTCGCGCATGTGGTCGAGGTGGTCGGCGACGGTGGCCGGGGTGGCGGTCGGGCGCGGGTTGGCGGCCTCGAAGGCGCGCTGGCGCTCCATGGCCGGCGGGGTGGTGTCCAGCGGGTGGAAGCCGTGGGCGCGCATGTTCTCGTCGGCGGCGTGGGTCCACTCGATGGCGGCGGGCAGGATGAACTTCGGCACGAAGGTCGCCATCGCCACGCCGCCGTTGGCGGGCAGCTGGGCGAGCACGTCGTCCGGGATGTTGCGCGGGTGGTCGCAGACCGCGCGCGCGGAGGAGTGCGAGAAGACCACCGGCGCCTCGGTCACCCGCAGGGCGTCGCGCATGGTGTCGGCGGAGACGTGCGAGAGGTCGACCAGCATCCCGAGCCGGTTCATCTCCCGGACGACCTCCTCGCCGAACCGGGTGAGCCCGCCGGCCGCCGGCTTGTCGGTCGCGGAGTCCGCCCACGGCACGTTGTCGTTGTGGGTGAGCGTCAGGTACCGCACGCCGAGCTCGTACAGGGCGCGCAGGGTGGCCAGCGAGCAGTCGATGGAGTGGCCGCCCTCGGCGCCCATCAGGGAGGCGATCCGGCCCTCGGCGCGGGCGGCCTCCATGTCGGCGGCGGTGCGGGCCAGGCGCAGCCGGTCCGGGTAGCGCCCGACCAGGGCGTGGACGAAGTCGACCTGCTCCAGCGTGGCGCTCACCGCGTGGTCGCCGGCCAGCGAGGAGGGCACGTAGACGGACCAGAACTGCGCACCGACCCCGCCCTGCGCGAGGCGGGCGAGGTCGGTGTGCAGGCGCTCGCTCTGGTCGGCGGCGAGGTCGAGCGCGCCGAGGTCGTACCCGGCCTGCTCGCGCATCGCCCAGGGGAGGTCGTTGTGGCCGTCCACCACGGGAGCGGTGCGCAGCAGGGCGCGGGCGCGGTCCAGGGGGGTGGGGGAGTCCGTCCGATCAGTCATACGAGCTGTTCTACCCCACCCCCACCGGCGGGATCACTTGCCGAATCCGAAGGAGGACGAACCGGCCACCTTCGCGCGCAGCTTCCTGCCCTTCTCGGTGGCCTGGTTGTTCAGCTCGGCCTGGAACTCGGTCATCCGCTCGGCGAGTTCGGGGTCGAAGGCGGCGAGCATCCGGACCGCGAGCAGGCCGGCGTTGCGGGCCCCGGCCACCGAGACGGTGGCCACCGGCACCCCGGCCGGCATCTGGACGATCGACAGCAGGCTGTCCATGCCGTCCAGGTAGCGCAGCGGCACCGGCACGCCGATGACCGGCAGCGGGGTGACGGAGGCGAGCATGCCCGGCAGGTGGGCCGCGCCGCCGGCGCCGGCGATGATCGCCTTCAGCCCGCGCCGGTGGGCCTCCTCGCCGTACGCGACCATCTCGCGGGGCATCCGGTGCGCCGAGACGACGTCCACCTCATAGGGGATCTCGAACTCGTCGAGCGCCTGGGCCGCGGCCTCCATGACCGGCCAGTCGGAGTCCGAGCCCATCACGATGCCCACGAGAGGGTGCACGTCAGCGCCCGGAGCGGCGTGGTGGCCGGGCGACGGGTGGGCGGGGTTCGTCATTCGGTGATCGTCCCTCGCAGGTAGGCGGCCGCGTGGCGGGCGCGCTCGCGGACGTCTTCGAGGTCGTCCCCGAAGACGTTGACGTGGCCGACCTTGCGGCCGGGCTTCACGTCCTTCCCGTACATGTGGATCCTCAGCCCGGGGTCGCGGGCCATGCAGTGCAGGAAGGGGTGGTACATGTCCGGGTAGTCGCCGCCGAGGACGTTGACCATGACGGTCCATCCGGCGCGCGGGCGGGGGTCGCCCAGCGGGAGGTCGAGGACGGCCCGCAGGTGGTTCTCGAACTGCGAGGTGACGGCACCGTCCTGGGTCCAGTGCCCGGAGTTGTGCGGGCGCATGGCCAGCTCGTTGACGAGGATGCGGCCGTCGCGGGTCTGGAACAGCTCGACGGCGAGGTGGCCAACGATGCCGAGGTCGCCGGCGATCCGCAGGGCGAGCTGCTGGGCCTCGTCGGACAGGGCCGGGTCGAGGTCCGGCGCGGGGGCGGTGACCTCGGCGCAGACGCCGTTCTCCTGGACGCTCTCCACGACCGGGTAGGCCACGGCCTGGCCGCTGGGCGAGCGCACGACGTTGGCGGCCAGCTCGCGGACGAAGTCGACCTTCTCCTCGGCGAGCACGGCGACGCCGGCCAGGAACGGGGCCCGCGCCTGCTCCTCGTCCTCGACGACCCAGACGCCCTTGCCGTCGTAGCCGCCGCGGACGGTCTTCAGGACGACCGGGTAGCCGGCGCCCTCGTTCGCGAAGGCGGTGACGTCGGCCGGGTCGGCGACGATCCGGTGCCGGGGGCAGGGGACGCCGGCGGAGTCCAGCCTGGCCCGCATCACGCCCTTGTCCTGGGCGTTGACGAGCGCGTCCGGGCCGGGGCGGACGGCGATGCCGTCGGCCTCCAGGGCCCGCAGGTGCTCGGTGGGGACGTGCTCGTGGTCGAAGGTGATCACGTCGCAGCCGGCGGCGAAGGCGCGCAGCGTGTCGAGGTCGCGGTAGTCACCGAGGACGACGTCGGAGACCACCTGCGCGGCGGAGTCCTGGGGCGTGTCGGCGAGGAGTTTGAACCTGACCCCGAGCGGGATACCCGCCTGGTGTGCCATGCGGGCCAGCTGCCCGCCACCGATCATGCCCACCACTGGAAAATTCACATTGCCCGGGGAAGTCACGCGGCCCAGGATATCCGGGCCGGTGGGGGTGGGTGGAGGCGCCGGTGGGGCTTCCGGAGCGGACGCGCGTAGATGTCAACCTGCCGCCCTGGGGGCTGAGCCGTTCGATGGAAGCGGGTAGCCTGGACGGCTAGGTCCTGGTCTGCGCGGTCCGATCATGTGCGTGCACGCAGGACTCAAGGGGTCGCCGCGCCGTCGTGGCCGGCCCTTTCGTCCCGCAGGCACATGGAGGCACTCCGGTATGGCGACGACCGCAGCTTCGAAACCCCCGCTCACGCAGAAGATGCGTGGGATCACGGGCGAAGTCGTGAAGTTCGGCATCGTCGGCCTGAGCGGCGTGGTGGTCAACTTCGCCGTCTTCTGGGTCTGCATCAACGGCATGGGCCTGGCCTCGGTGCGGTCGAACATCGTCGCGACGGTGATCGCGATCGCCACCAACTACCTGGGCTACCGGTACTGGCTGTACCGGGACCGCGACGCCGCCTCCCGCAAGCGCGAGATCACGCTCTTCCTGGTCTACAGCGGCATCGGCATGCTGATCGAGACCGGCGTCCTCGGCTTCTCGGTGTACGTGCTCGACCTGCGCTCGCACTACGAGCAGATCGGCGCCAAGGTGATCGGCCTCGCGGTGGCCACGGTGTTCCGCTTCATCTCGTACCGCACCTGGGTGTTCAAGGCCGTGCCGGAGCCGGTCGACCTGCCCGCCCAGCAGGCGGCGACGGCCGCCACCGGCCAGGAGCTGGCCGCCCAGGCCGAGCTGATGCTGGCCACCGAGCGGATCCGCCTGGCGAAGGCCGAGTAGGGCCCCGTACTCCCCCCGCGAACCCCGGCAGGCCGGCCAGGCCGCCGGGGTTCGCCGTGTCCAGGGCCGTGTCCACGGCCGGGCCGCGCCACGCCGACGGCGGCACCGGCCCCCGCCGCACCGGGGCGCCTCAGTCCTGGTGGCTGCGCCCGAGGAAGAGCGCGAACACCGCCGGCTTCAGCGAGAGCAGTTCGAGCCGCCCGCCGTCCGCCTCCGCGAGGTCGCGGGCGACGGCCAGCCCGATGCCGGTGGAGTTGCGCCCGCTGACCGCGCGTTCGAACACCCGGTTGCCGAGGTCCGCCGGCACGCCGGCGCCCTGGTCCTGCACCTCGACCACCACCGAGGTGCCGGAGGGCCGGACCCGCAGGGTGATCGTCCCGGCGCCGTGCATCAGCGAGTTCTCGATCAGGGTGGCCAGCACCTGGGCCACCGTCCCCGGGGTGCCGACGGCCGTGACCCCGTGCAGCCCCTCCAGGGAGAGCACCCGGCCCTGCTCCCGCAGCGTCGGGCCCCACTCCTCCACCTGCTGCTTGATCACCTCGTCCAGGTCGAAGGCGACGGCGGTGGGGCTGCGCGGGTCGCGCTGGGTGGTGAGCAGCCGCTGGACGACGTCGGTGAGCCGCTCGACCTGCTGGAGGGCGATGGTCGCCTCCTCCTTGACCGTCTCCGGTTCCTCGGCGAGGGCGGTGATCTCCTCCAACCGCATGGAGAGCGCGGTGAGCGGGGTGCGCAGCTGGTGGGAGGCGTCGGCGGCGAGCCGGCGCTCGGCGGTGAGCATCCGGGCGATCCGCTCGGCGCTGGTGTCCAGCACCTCGGCGACCCGGTCGAGCTCGGGCACCCCGTAGCGGCGGTCGCGCGGGCGCGGATCCCCCGAGCCGAGCCGCTCGGCGGTCTCGGCGAGGTCGGTGAGCGGCCGGGCGAGCCGCTTGGCCTGCCAGACGGCGAGCGCCACCGCGGCCTGGACGGCCAGCAGGGCGACCACCCCGAGCAGCAGCAGGTTGTTGGCGATCTCGTGGTCGACGTCCTCGCGGGACTGCTCGACCGTGACGGTCTCGCCGCTGTTGCCGCGCTCGACGGCCTTCAGCAGGTGGTTCCCGGCCGGGCGCGCGCCGGCGGAGACCACCGGCTGGCCGGGCACCTGCACCTCGACGTAGCTGCCCTCGGTGACCTGGCTCTCGAAGGCCCGCCCGGTGACCGGCTCCCCGGCGGCGAGCCGGCTCTCGACCAGGGCGAGCACCCGGACGGCGGCGGCGTCCACCCGGTCCTGGGCCGAGTTGACGATGGTCCGCTTCTCGACCAGCGCGAGCGGCACGCAGAACACCACGACGACCACCAGGACCACGCCCAGCAGCGAGTTGATCATCCTGCGTTTCACGCTGCCGCTCCCCGGGGTGTGCCACTGCCGCGGGCCCAGGGCCCGACCGTCGTCAGGGGCTAATTCTTCTCGAACCGGAACCCGACGCCGCGCACGGTGGCGATGTAGCGCGGGTTGGCCGCATCGTCGCCGAGCTTCTTGCGGAGCCAGGAGATGTGCATGTCGAGGGTCTTGGTGGAGGTCCACCAGGTGGTGTCCCAGACCTGGCGCATGATCTCCTCGCGGGTGACGACCCGGCCGGCGTCCCGGACCAGGACCCGCAGCAGCTCGAACTCCTTGGCGGAGAGCGTGAGCTCCTCGTCGCCGAGCCAGGCGCGGTGGGACTCGATGTCGATCTTCACCCCGTGCGCGCCGGTGGTGAGCTGGTCGACGTTGCCGCGCCGGAGCAGGGCCCGGACGCGGGCGAGCAGTTCGGCGAGGCGGAAGGGCTTGGTGACGTAGTCGTCGGCACCGGCGTCCAGGCCGACCACGGTGTCCACCTCGTCCGCGCGGGCGGTGAGCACCAGGACGGGGCAGCTCTTGCCGTCGGCGCGCAGGCGGCGGCAGACCTCCAGGCCGTCCATCTCGGGCAGGCCGAGGTCGAGGACGACGAGGTCGACCTCCTCGGTGAGGCCGGCGGCGAGCGCGGTCGGGCCGTCCTCGCGCACGAGCACCTCGTAGCCCTCGCGTCGAAGGGCCCGGGCGAGGGGTTCAGAGATCGCCGGATCGTCCTCGGCGAGCAGCACACAGGTCATGTGGTGATGGTAGTCCGCCGGGGTATCCCCGTACGCCCTGTGAGGTAGTTCACAGAGCGTGATCGTTATACAGGGCCGCGATCGGCCCCAATCCGGCGCGGGGGGCCGTCCGTTCGGCGAAGAATCTGCGTTTGGATCTTGAAACTGAAGGAAGACACGCCGGTCTACCATCGATAGATCGGGCAGATCTGCTGCCGACTTTGCCATTCCCGTACCTCATTCAAGGCTTTTGTCATCTGATAGAGCCAAATGTCGCCACGTAGAGTGGTTTCGTCCACGTCCGCCGCCACCCCCCTAGGCGGACGCTGTCAGGCAAGGAACCCCTACTCATGGCGTCTAAGACCCTGGACGCCGACACCACGTCGGCCTCTCCCAGCGGCAAGACCTTCCTCGGTCACCCCCGAGGTCTCGCCACCCTGTTCATGACCGAGATGTGGGAGCGCTTCTCCTACTACGGCATGCGCGCCCTGCTCATCTACTACCTGGTCTCCGGTGGCGCCGACGCTGCCCTCGGCAGCCAGGGCGGCGGCCTCGCCATGAAGGCGACGACGGCGACGGCGATCTACTCCGTCTACGTCTCGATGGTCTACCTCATGGCCTACCCGGGCGGTTGGTTCGGCGACCGGGTCTGGGGCGCCCGCAAGACCGTCGCCATCGCCGGGTTCGTGATCATGTCCGGCCACATCGCGCTGGCCGTCCCGGGCCAGGCGGCGTTCTTCGTCGGCCTGCTCCTGGTCGCGCTCGGCTCCGGGCTGCTGAAGGCCAACATCTCCACGATGGTCGGCCAGCTCTACAACGGCCCCGACGACCCGCGCCGCGACGGTGGCTTCACCGTCTTCTACATGAGCATCAACCTCGGTGCCTTCGTCGCCCCGTTCGTCATCGGGACGATCGGCAAGGAGTACAACTGGCACCTGGGCTTCGGCCTGGCCGCGATCGGCATGGCCTTCGGGCTGACCCAGTTCCTGCTGGGCAGCCGCCACCTGAGCGCCCAGAGCAGCGAGGTCCCCAACCCGCTGCTCTCGGAGGAGCGCAGGCGCCTGCTGGTCAAGGGCGGCGTGGTCCTGCTGGGCGTCGTCGCCTTCTACGGCGCCGTGGTCGGCCTGGGCTTCTACACCCTGAACTGGGTCCTCGTCCCGCTGACCGTCGCCGGCCTGCTGATCCCGGTCACCGTGCTGGTCCGGATCAAGCGCGACAAGGACCTGAGCGCCGGCGAGCAGTCCAGGATGTCCGCCTACATCTGGTTCTTCGCCGCGGCCGCCATCTTCTGGATGATCTACGACCAGGGCGGCTCGACGCTCTCCCTGTTCGCGGACAAGAAGACCGCCGACAACCTGTTCGGCCTCGGCTTCTCGGCCACCTGGTACCAGTCGCTGAACCCGCTGTTCGTGATGGCGCTCGCGCCGGTCTTCGCCTGGCTGTGGCTCTGGCTGTCCCGCCGGGACAAGGAGCCGAACACCATCGTGAAGTTCTCGATCGGCCTGCTGCTGGTCGGCGCCTCGTTCTTCATCTTCATCGTCCCGATGACCATGGCGGACGGCGGCGCGCTGGTCTCGCCGCTGTGGCTGGTCTCGATCTACCTGATCCAGACCGTCGGCGAGCTGTGCCTCTCCCCGGTCGGCCTCTCGGTCACCACCAAGATGGCGCCGCGCAAGTACGCCTCCCAGATGATGGGCGTCTGGTTCCTCGCCGTCACCGCCGGCGACTGCACCACCAGCCTGCTCTCGCTGGCCGGCGTCAGCCTGAACGGCACCGGGATCATCGCGACCCAGGCCGCGCTCGCGGCGCTCGCCGGGTTCGCCGTCTTCACGTACCGCAGGAAGGTCCAGGCCCTGATGGGCGGCGTGCACTGACGCGCCGGGCCTGAGGCCGCCGCTCCGGGCCGCCGTGGATCCCCCGGATCCACGGCGGCCCGGTCGCTTCTCCCCCGTCCTGCGCGCTGGTCGCCCCGGGCGCGGGCGAGGGCGGTCCTCAGAGCTCGCGGACGCCCGAGCGCCAGACCGCCGCCGTCAGCGGCACGCCCGGCCGGTACGCCAGGTGCACGTGCGAGGGCGCGTCCAGCACCAGCAGGTCCGCGCGGGCGCCGGGCGCGACCACGCCGACGTCCGTGCGCCGCAGCGCCCGGGCGCCGCCCGCGGTGGCCGCCCAGAGCGCCTCGTCCGGGGTCATGCCCATCTCCCGCACCGCGACCGCGATGCAGAACGCCATCGAGCTCGTGAAGCTGGAGCCCGGGTTGCAGTCGGTGGACAGCGCCACCACCGCGCCCGCGTCCAGCAGCCGGCGCCCGCTCGGGTACGCGGCCCGGGTGGAGAACTCCGCCCCCGGCAGCAGGGTGGCCACCGTCGCCGAGCCGGCCAGCGCCGCCACGTCCTCGTCCGTCAGGTGGGTGCAGTGGTCCGCCGAGGCGGCCCCCAGCTCCACCGCCAGCTGCACGCCGGGGCCGTACGACAGCTGGTTGGCGTGCACCCGGGGGGTCAGGCCGCGCCCGATGCCGGCCGTCAGCACCGCCCGGGCCTGGTCCCCGTCGAAGGCGCCCTGCTCGCAGAACACGTCCACCCAGCGGGCGTGCGGGGCGCAGGCGTCCAGCATCTCCCCGGTGACCAGCCCGACGTACCCGGCCGGGTCCTCGGCGTACTCGGGGGCCACCACGTGGGCGCCCAGGTAGGTGGTCTCCGGGGTGTGCGCGGCGGCGATCCGCAGGGCGCGCGCCTCGTCCTCGACCGTCAGCCCGTAGCCGGACTTGCACTCGATCGTGGTGGTGCCCTGGCGCAGCGCCTCGCGGACGAACCGGGCCAGGTTGGCGTCCAGTTCGGCGTCGCTCGCCGCCCGGGTGGCCGCCACCGTGGTGCGGATGCCGCCCGCCGAGTACGACTGCCCGGACATCCGGGCGTTGAACTCGGCGGTGCGGTCGCCCGCGAACACCAGGTGGGCGTGCGAGTCGACGAAGCCGGGCAGCACCGCCCGGCCCCCGGCGTCGAAGCGCTCGTCCGCCGCCGGGGCGCCGGCCGCCGGGCCGACCCAGGCGACGGTGGCGCCGTCGACCACCACGGCCGCGTCGGCCAGCAGGCCGAGCGGCCCGGCGCCCTGCCCGGGGTCGTTGGTGACCAGGCTGCCGATGCCCGTGATCAAGGTGCTCAAGACAAGGCCTTCCGAAGGGGGGTTGGACGGGGGATCAGGTGCCCAGCGCGGCGATCGCGGAGCGCAGCGCGCCCGGCACGTCGGACACCAGCCGGTGCACGCCGTCCCGGACGACGTGCCGACCGCCGACCACCAGGTGCCGCACGTCCGCCGCCGAGGCCGCGAAGACGGCGATCTCGGCGCCGAGCCGCGGCGGCGGGCCCGCCGTGCGGACGGTGTCCAGCGCGACCACCGTGAAGTCGGCGAGCGCCCCGGCCTCGATCCGCCCGGCCTCCGGCCAGCCGAGCGAGGCGTGCCCGTCCTCGGTGCCCGCCCGCAGCAGGGCGTTCGCCGTCCAGTGGCCGCGGGTGCGGGTGCGCAGCCGCTCGTCCAGCTCCAGCGCCCGAGCCTCCTCGAAGGGGTCGATCACCGCGTGGCTGTCGCTGCCCAGGGTGATCGGGGAGCCCCCGGAAGCGAGCCGACGGGCCGGGCCGATGCCGTCCGCGAGGTCCCGCTCGGTGGTGGGGCACATGCAGACCGTGGTGGAGGAGTCGGTGAGCAGCCGGACGTCCTCGTCGGTCAGGTGGGTGGCGTGCACGGCCGAGGTGCGCGGGCCGAGCACCCCGTGGTCGGCGAGCAGCCGGGTCGGGGTGACGCCGTGGGCGGCCAGGCAGGCGTCGTTCTCGGCGGTCTGCTCGGACAGGTGGACGTGCAACGGCGCCCCGCGCACCGCCGCCCAGTGCGCCACGGTGCCCAGCTGCTCGGCCGGGACGGCCCGCACCGAGTGCACCGCGGCACCGATCCGGGCGTGCTCGCGCGGCTCGAGCGCGTCCGCCCGCACGGCCCAGGCCTCGGCGTCGCCGTCGCTGAACCGCTGCTGCGGCCTGGTCGGCTCGGTGCCGAAGCCGGCCGAGAGGTAGCAGGTGTCCAGCAGGGTGATCCGGATGCCGGCCCGGGCCGCGGCCTCGATCAGCGCCTCGCCCATCGCGTTGGGGTCGTCGTACCGGGCGCCGCCGGGCGCGTGGTGCAGGTAGTGGAACTCCCCGACGGCGGTGATGCCGGCCAGTGCCATCTCGGCGTAGACGGCGGTGGCGAGCTCCAGGTAGCGGTCCGGGTCCAGCGCGCCGGCGAACCGGTACATGGTGTCGCGCCAGGTCCAGAAGGTGCCGGAGCCGACCTGGACGTGCCCGCGCAGCGCCCGGTGGAAGGCGTGCGAGTGGGCGTTCGCCTGGCCGGGCAGCAGCAGCCCGTCGAGCCGGACGGCGTCCGGCGGGCAGGGGCCGCTGTCCGGGGCGACGGCGGCGACCGTCCCGCCGGGGCCGGTGGTGATCAGCACGTCCCGCTCGACCACCGGCCCGTTGTCGTGCGGCAGCCAGGCGTACTGCGCCCAGTAGGTCGTCGCGGTCACTGGCACGCCAGGTCCTCCAGTACGTCGGCGAGGGCGGCGACCCCGGCCAGGCAGTCGGCCCGCTCGGCGTGTTCGGCCGGGGAGTGCGAGACGCCGGTGGGGTTGCGCACGAACAGCATGGCGGTCGGGACGGCGCAGGCCAGGATGCCGGCGTCGTGTCCCGCGCCGGTGGGCAGCACCGGGGCGTCCAGCAGCCGGGCCAGCCGGTCGCGCAGCGGCCCGTCGAACTCCACCACCGGGGTGTAGGACTCGCGGGTCAGCTCGACCCGGACGCCGTCGCGCCCGCCGCGCTCGGCGGCGGCCTGCCCGATCGCGGCGACCAGCGCGGTGAGGGTGGCCTCGTCGGCCGCCCGGGAGTCCAGCCAGCCGCGCACCAGCGAGGCGATCGCGTTGGTGCCGTTGGGCTCGACGGCGACCTTGCCGAAGGTCGCCAGGGCGCCCGCCTGCTTCGCCTTCTTGCGGGCCGCCAGCACGGTGTTGGCGTAGGTCAGCATCGGGTCGCGGCGGTCCTCGATCCGGGTGGTACCGGCGTGGTTGGCCTCGCCGTGGAAGTCGAACCGCCAGCGGCCGTGCGGCCAGATCGCACCGGCGACGCCGACCGGCTGCCCCTCGGCGAGGTACCGGCCCTGCTCGACGTGGAGCTCGACGAAGGCGCCGATCCGGGCCAGCCGCTCGTCGTCCGCGCCGATCGCGGTCGGGTCGTAGCCGGCCTTCTCCATCGCGTCGGGCAGCCGGACGCCGTCCGCGTCGCGCAGCTCGTAGGCCTGCTCGCGGCCGAGCACGCCGGCGGCCAGCCGGGAGCCGATGCAGGCCACGCCGAACCGGGCGCCCTCCTCGTCGCCGAAGTTGACGATCGCCAGGGGCTTGTCGAACTCGGCGCCGCGGGCCCGCAGTTCGTCCAGTGCGGCGAAGGAGGAGACCACGCCGAGCGGGCCGTCGAAGGCGCCGCCGTCCGGGACGGAGTCCAGGTGCGAGCCGGTGACGACCGCCCCCTGCCCGTTCGGGTCCCCCAGCCAGGCCCACTGGTTGCCGTTGCGGTCCAGCTCGTAGGCCAGGCCGCGGCCGCGGGCCTGCTGCTCGAACCAGGCGCGGCACTCGGCGTCGGCGGAGTTCCAGGCGAAGCGGCGGTAGCCGCCGGAGGAGGCGGAGCGGCCCACGGGGAGCAGCTCCGCCCACATCTCCTCGAACGAAGAGACCGTCACAGCTCGCCCATCGGGACGCGCACGCCGCGCTCGGCGGCGACCTCGGCGGCCCGGTCGTACCCGGCGTCCACGTGCCGGATGACGCCCATGCCCGGGTCGTTGGTGAGCACCCGGCGGATCTTCTCCCCGGCCAGCGCGGTGCCGTCGGCGACGGTGACCTGCCCGGCGTGGATCGAGCGGCCGATGCCGACGCCGCCGCCGTGGTGGATGGAGACCCAGGAGGCGCCGGAGGCGACGTTGACCATGGCGTTGAGCAGCGGCCAGTCGGCGATCGCGTCGGAGCCGTCCAGCATCGCCTCGGTCTCCCGGTACGGCGAGGCGACGGAGCCGCAGTCCAGGTGGTCGCGGCCGATCACGATCGGGGCGGACAGCTCGCCGGAGGCGACCATGTCGTTGAAGCGCTCGCCGGCCTTGTCGCGCTCGCCGTATCCGAGCCAGCAGATGCGCGCGGGCAGGCCCTGGAAGTGCACCTTCTCCTGGGCCATCCTGATCCAGCGGTGCAGCGACTCGTTCTCCGGGAAGAGGTCGAGGACGGCCCGGTCCGTCCGGTGGATGTCCTGCGGGTCCCCGGACAGTGCCGCCCAGCGGAACGGGCCCTTGCCCTCGCAGAACAGCGGACGGATGTAGGCGGGGACGAAGCCCGGGAAGGCGAACGCGCGGTCGTAGCCGGCGAGCTGGGCCTCGCCGCGGATCGAGTTGCCGTAGTCGAAGACCTCGGCGCCGCGGTCCAGGAAGCCGACCATCGCCTCGACGTGCCGGGCCATCGACTCGCGCGAGCGGGTGGTGAACTCGGCGGGCTTCTCGGCCGCGTAGGCGGCCATGTCGTCGAAGTCGACGCCGACCGGCAGGTAGCTGAGCGGGTCGTGGGCGCTGGTCTGGTCGGTGACGACGTCGATCGGCGCGTCCATCGCGAGCAGCTGCGGGAAGACCTCGGCGGCGTTGCCCAGCAGGCCGATGGAGAGCGGCCGGCGCTGGTCGCGGGCGGCGGTGGCGAGCTCCAGCGCGTGGGAGAGGTCCTTCGCCTCGACGTCCAGGTAGCGGTGCTCGATCCGGCGGGCGATCCGGGACGGGTCGCAGTCGACGCAGATCGCCACGCCGCCGTTCATGGTGACGGCCAGCGGCTGGGCGCCGCCCATGCCGCCGAGGCCGGCGGTGAGGGTGATGGTGCCCTCCAGGGTGCCGCCGAAGCGCTTGTTGGCAACGGCGGCGAAGGTCTCGTAGGTGCCCTGGAGGATGCCCTGGGTGCCGATGTAGATCCAGGAGCCGGCGGTCATCTGCCCGTACATGGTGAGCCCGAGGCTCTCCAGCCGGCGGAACTCCTCCCAGTTGGCCCAGTCGCCGACCAGGTTGGAGTTGGCGATCAGCACCCGCGGCGCCCACTCGTGGGTCTGCATCACACCGACCGGGCGGCCGGACTGGACCAGCATGGTCTCGTCCTGCTTCAGCCCCTCCAGGGTGCGCACCATGGCGTCGAAGGAGCGCCAGTCCCGCGCCGCCTTGCCCGTCCCGCCGTACACCACCAGCTTCGACGGGTGCTCCGCGACCTCGGGGTCGAGGTTGTTCATCAGCATCCGCAGGGCCGCCTCCTGCTGCCACCCCTGCGCCGTCAGCCCCGTCCCGCGCGCCGCGCGCACCTCACGCGGCCCGCTCGCCTGCTGCACCATAGTCCCGGCCTCTCTGCGGATGGATTCATTCAAGCTCGGTTCGATTGAATATAACTAAACAGTCGGCTTCCGACCAGAGGTCTGGCGAAGTGAGCCCGCTGGAGGGGAAGTCGTACAAGACCCCCGGCTCTGCCGTCAGGGCGATCATCGGCCACCACGACCCGGGGGTCTCGGGTTCTCGGAACGGCTGGTCCTTCTTCACCCTGTCCGACGGCAGCAGCCGCCCTCTTCGGAGCATCCGGCGCTGAGCGTCACGGGAAGGCGTCCGCAGAAAAGGCCGTGCCCCGGGCGGCATGCGAAGCAGAGGCGGACCCGGGGCGTACCTGTCGAAGCCACCAGAGGGGGCCGGCCGTCGGGCGCCACGGTTCTGCCCCCAGCGGCTGCCCGCCCTCACGCAGCCGCGTCACCGCCGTCCCAGTCGATGCCGATCTCGGCGAGCCAGCGGCGGTCGTCGGCGTCCGGGGCGGGCGGGGACGGCGGACGGGGGATGTTCTGGACGGGGCCGAGGCCGTACTTCTCGGCGGCCGCGGCGGCGCGGGCGTCGGGCTCGATGACGCCGACGTGGACGGCCGTCTCGTCGCCCGGGTCGAGGACGGTCAGTTCGGGCTCGGGCAGGCGCCGCAGGGTGACGCGGCGGCCGCAGGTGGGGCAGGACCATTCGTCGGCGCCGGAGGAGAGGCGGGCGACGAACTTCATCTCGTGGATCACGCGCATTGGGCGGCACCCCCTGTAGGAGGGGATGCCCGGCTTCGCGGCGGCTACTCCCCCGCCGCCGCCGCGAACCCGCCCGCTCCGGGCGCGGTCACTCCAGGAACAGCCCGCGCGCCGCCGCGGACTGCTCGATCGCCTCCAACCGGGCCTCCGCGCCCGGGAGTTCGTCGCACATGGACTGCAACAGCACCCGGCCGAGCATCATCGGCGCGCACGCGGTGTCGAAGACCAGCCCGGTGCCGACGGCGGCCGGCAGCATCAGGTCGGACAGCTTGGCGACCGGCGCGAAGGCGCTGTCGGCCACCGTGAGCACCGTCAGCCCGCACTCGCGGGCCACCGTCAGCGCGTCCATCAGCTCCCGCGGGTAGCGCGGCAGGGCGAAGCAGAGCAGCGCGCTGGCCCCGGCCGCCCGGGCCTGCTCCAGCCGGTCGGCGAGCATGCTGCCGCCCTCGTCCAGCAGCCGGATGTCCGGGTGCACCTTGGCCGCGAAGTAGGCGAAGCCGCGCGCCTGCGCCGAGGCGGCCCGCAGCCCGAGCACCGGCAGCGGGCGGGAGGCGGCGAGCAGCCGGGCCGCCCGGGCGATCGGCTCCGGGTCGGCGAGGAGCTCGGCGAGGTGGCGCAGGTGCGCGATCTCGGCCAGCACGGCCTGCTGGTACTCGTTGCGCACCGCGTCGTCCGGGGACTCCGGCGCGGCCTGCTCGCCGCCGCCGAGTTCCCGCAGCTGCTTGCGCAGCGCGGGGTAGCCGTCGTACCCGAGCGCGACCGCGAAGCGGGTGACGGACGGCTGGCTGACGCCCGCGAGTTCGGCGACCTCCACGCTGGACAGGAACGGCGCCTCGGTGGCGTGCCGCACCAGCGAGTGGGCGATCCGGCGCTGGGTCGGCGTCAGCCGGTGCCCTTCGAACAGCTGGAGCAACCGGGCGGAGGGGCCGACGCTGCCGGCCTCGTCGGTGGCGGTCATCAGCGGGTACCTCCGGGTGGGAGCGGTTCGGACGACGACTGTGCAGCAGCGGGCCGCGGCTGGCAAAGACGTCTCGTACGGCGGGACGTCCGGTGGGACGGGCCCGCGGGCCGGGCGGCGGCGGTCCCGGGCCCGGCGGGGCCGGGTGGGCAGGGTCGACCCTGATTTCCCCCTGAGCCCACCCGGATTCCCCCCGCGAACGGATGGACCGGGCGCTGCGGCTGCCCCACGCTGGTTCCATGGACACTCGTCAGGACGACCTGAGGCGCGACCTCGACGCCACCCTCCAGGCCCGCAAGGAGCTCGGCAAGGACTACGAGGACGCCCTCGTCGACTCCTTCGTGAAGCGCCTCGACGCCCGGCTGGACGCCCGGGTGGACCGGTCGGCGGCCGAGCGGGAGGACGCCTACGAGCCGCGCTCCCCGTACCGGGGCCACCCCCGCCGCCGGGGCCCGGGCTGGCACTCCAACACCGGGCTCGCGGTGACCTCGCTGGTCCTCGGCATCCCGCTGTCGGGGATCGCGGGCAGCCCGGAGAGCGGCGGCTTCGCCGGCCTGGTGGTCTGCTGGGCGGGCATCGTCGGGGTCAACCTCGCCGCCGCGCTGGGCAGCCGCCGCGGCCGCGGGGAGCGCGCGCCGCGGCGCGACTGGGACTGATCCCCCGTCACCCCGCGGCGGCGCCACCGGCTCAGGCCAGCGGGCCGGTGACCTGCTCGACCGCCCGCACCAGCGCGCCGGAGGCGACCAGCTCGGCGGCCGCCTCCAGGTCCGGCGACAGGAAGCGGTCGCGGCCGGCGCCGCCGACCCCCGCCTCCCGGGCTGCGGCCAGCGCGGCCGCGGTGGCCGGGGCGAGCCGGCCGGCGCCGTCGGCCTGCTGACGGATCTCCAGCGCCCGCGCGGAGGCGGTGAGTTCGACGGCCAGGATGCGGCCGAGGTTGGCCACCGCCTGGCGCAGCTTGCGCGCCGCCGACCAGCCCATCGACACGTGGTCCTCCTGCATCGCGGAGGAGGGGATCGAGTCGACCGAGGCCGGGACGGCGAGCCGCTTGTTCTCGCTGACCAGCGCGGCCTGGGTGTACTGGGCGATCATCAGGCCGGAGTCCACGCCCGGGTCGTCGGCGAGGAAGGCCGGCAGGCCGTGCGAGCGGGCCTTGTCGAGCAGCCGGTCGGTGCGGCGTTCGGAGATCGAGCCGAGGTCGGCGGCGGCGATGGCGAGGAAGTCCAGCACGTACGCGACCGGCGCGCCGTGGAAGTTGCCATTGGACTCCACCCGGCCGTCCGGCAGCACCACCGGGTTGTCGACCGAGGCGGCCAGCTCGCGCGCGGCGACCAGCTGGGCGTGCGCCAGGGTGTCCCGGCCGGCGCCGGCCACCTGCGGGGCGCAGCGGATCGAGTAGGCGTCCTGGACGCGCGGGGCGTCGTCCTGGTGGTGGCCGGTGAGGCCGGAGTCCTTGAGGACGGCGAGCATGTTGGCGGCGCTCAGCGCCTGGCCCGGGTGCGGGCGGATCGGGGCGTGCAGCTCGGGGGCGAGCACCTTGTCGGTGCCGAGCAGCGCCTCCAGGCTCATCGCGGCGGTGATGTCGGCGGTGGTGAACAGCCGCTGGAGGTCGGCGACGGCCATCACCAGCATGCCGAGCATGCCGTCGGTGCCGTTGATGAGGGCCAGGCCCTCCTTCTCCAGCAGCTCGACCGGCTCGATCCCGGCGGCGGCGAGCAGTTCGGCGACGGGCTTCTCCACGCCGTCCGGGCCGGTGGCGGTGCCCTCGCCCATCAGGACCAGCGCGCAGTGCGAGAGCGGGGCGAGGTCGCCGGAGCAGCCGAGCGAGCCGAACTCCCGGACCACCGGGGTGATGCCCGCGTTGAGCAGGGCGGCCATGGTCCGCGCGACGACCGGCCGGACGCCGGTGCGGCCGGAGGCGAGCGTCTTCATCCGCAGGAACATCAGCGCGCGGACGACCTCGCGCTCGACCGCCGGCCCCATGCCGGCGGCGTGCGAGCGCACCAGCGACCGCTGCAGCTGGGCGCGCAGCTCGGGGCTGATGTGGCGCACGGCGAGCGCCCCGAAACCGGTCGACACGCCGTAGACGGGGCGCGGCTCGGCCGCGAGGGCGTCGATCCGCGCACGGGCGGCCGCCATCTCGGCCAGCGCGTCGGGACCGATCTCGACCCGGGCGTTGCCCCGGGCGACGGCCAGCACGTCCTCGGCGCTGACGTCGGCCTTGCCGACCAGGACCAGCGGAGCGTCGGGGGCCACAGCACTGTGCATATCCATATACACCATCACATCAGGTGAATGAAGATATGACAACAGGTGCCCGCCCTCCGGATTCTCCGCCTTCCGGGCCGGCGCCGCACACCGCGGCCCCCGCGCCGCCCCCGGTCACCTGCCCAGCTCGGCCTCGATCAGGTCCGCCGCGCGGGCGGTACCCCCCTCGGCGCGGACCTCGGCGGACAGTGCGCGCAGCCGCTCGGCCACCGCCGGATCGCCGACCAGCTCCAGCAGGGCGCGGCGCAGCGCCTCCGCCGTGGCCTGCCCGGTGTCCAGCCGGCGGGCGACCCCGTGGCCGACCAGGGCGTCCGCGTTGGCGAACTGGTCGGCGGCCTGCGGCACCGCGATCATCGGCAGCGCGTGGTACAGCCCCTCGCTGGAGCCGCCCATGCCCGCATGGGTGACGAAGGCGTCGGCCTGGGAGAGCACCGACAGCTGGGGCACCCACCGGTGCACCTCGACGGTGTCCGGCACCTCGCCGAGCTCGGCCAGGTCGGTGTGCCGGCCGACCTGGAGCACGGTGTGCCAGCCCGGCAGCTCGCCGAAGGCCCGGATGCAGGCCCGGTAGAAGGCGGGCTGGTGGGTGAAGGCCGAGCCCAGCGAGACCAGCAGCACCTTCTCGGCGCCGGCCGGGCGCTGCCAGTGCCCCTGGTGGGAGCGGTCGCCGAAGCAGGGCCCGACGAAGGTGTAGCGCCGCCCGTCGACCCGGTCGGCGTTGGGCTGGAGCGCCCGCGGGACGAGCGCGAGGCACCGCTGCGGGCGGCCCTTGAAGGCGTCCACGTCGCGCTCCACCGTGCCGGCCGCGGCCAGCCAGTCGGCGAACCGGCGGTAGTGCTCGGGGCCGCCCGGGCCGTTGCGGGTCGCCTCGAAGACGGCGGCCAGGTCCTCCTCGATGCCCTCCCAGCCGACGAAGCTGGACGACAGCTGCACCACCGGCACGCCCAGCCGCTCGCCGAGCGCCCGGCCGGCGAAGCCCGCGATGTCGTACAGCACCAGGTCGGGGCGGTCGTCCTCGAAGGCCTCCAGCATGGCGGCCCACATCGACAGGGTGTCGTCCAGGAAAAGGTCCTGGATCGCCACCGGGTCCTCCGGCCAGCCGCCCGGGTCGTCGGTGAGCGGCAGCTTGGCGGGGTACGGGACGAGCGTCGCACCGGTGGACTCGACGGTCTCCCGGAAGGACGGGTCGTTGACGTAGCTGACCCGGTGGCCCCGGGCGACCAGCTCGGCGATCACGGCGAGGCTGGGGTTGACGTGCCCGTGGGCCGGTACGGAGACCATCAGGATGTGTGCGGGGCGGTTCACGGGCACCTCCGGGGGAGAGCGGTCGAGGGGACGCGGCCAAGACGAGACGGATCGTCTCGCGAGGTCTTGAGAAGACAATACGTCTCGTCTCGCTGTTTCGCCTAGAATTTTTCCCATGGCCTCCAGAACCGCTCCCGACCCCGCCCGCCGCAGCGAACGCGCCCGCGCCGCCGTCCTCGCCGCCGCCGCCGAACTCGTCGCCGAAGTCGGCTACGGCAGGCTGACCGTCGAGGCGATCGCCGCCCGGGCCGGCGTCGGCAAGCAGACCATCTACCGGTGGTGGCCCTCCAAGGGCGCCGTCGTCTTCGACGCCTTCCTCGCCGCCGGCGAGCACGACGGCGGCCTCGCCCTGCCCGACACCGGCGACCTCGCCGCCGACCTGCGCGCCGTGCTGCGCCCCACCAGCGACGAGCTCGGCGACCCGGCCACCGACCGCACCTACCGGGCGCTGGTCGCCGAGATCCTCAACGACCCGGCGCTGCACGCCGAGTACCGCACCCGTCTGCTGGACCCCCTGCTGGAGGTCACCCGGGACCGCCTGCGCAGCGCCCGCGAGGCCGGCGGGCTCCCGCCCGACACCGACCTCGACCTGGCCGTCGAACTCCTCTACGGCCCGATCTACTACCGCTGGCAGTACCGGCTCGGCCCGCTCACCCACGAGCACGCCGACCGCCTGGTCGACGCCGCCCTGCGGGCCCTCAACCGCCCTGCCGCCCCCGGCGCCTGAGGCAGAGCACCGCCACCCAGGCGGCGAGCCCGCAGAGCAGGACGGCACCGGCCAGGACGAACGGCCCGCCGCCCCCGCCGTGCGAGCCGTGCCGCGCCCGGTGCTTCTTGGCCTTGGCGAGCACCGACTCCGTCACCCGGTGCGCCCCGGCGACGGCCCGCAGCCGGTCCGTCCGCTCAGGATCCGTGCGCTCGGGCTCCACACGTTGGGGCTCCACACGTTGGGGCTCCACACGTTGGGGCTCCGCCCGTGCCGCCGTCCCGGCCGCCCGCACCGGTGCCGGCGCCACCGCCGAGGCGGGTACGGCCCCCGCCGCCGCGCCCCCGAGCACCAGCACCGCGGCCGTCGCCGCCCCCGCCCACCGTCCGCCCACGGCCGAACCCCCGTCCACCGAAAGACCGTTGCCCCCACCATCCACCCGCCCGGCCCGCCGCCGGTACCCCCGGGATCCGACCGCGACCGGGCCGCGACACCCCCGTCACCGAATCCGCACACACGGCTCCGCGGCCGGGCTCCGCGGCGCGCTCAGACCACCGGCGGCGAGGCCGGCCCCGCCAGCGCGACCGAGACCAGCGCCCGCATGGCGCAGGCCGCCTGGCCCAGCGGCAGCGTGGCGTCGTCGGCGAAGAGCTCCACCAGCCAGCCCCCGGCCGGGTTCTGGCCGCCCGCGGCGACCATGCCCCGGTAGCCGGAGACCACGAGCATCGCCTCCTCCGCCGGGTCGTTGCCGGCCGCACCCGCCCGCAGCGCGAAGGCGCCGCCGCGGACGGCGCGGCGGGTCATCGGGTAGTGCCGCAGGTCGAACACCGCGTCGGGCGCCTCGATCTGGGCCCGCTGGGTCTCGGCACGGACGCTGCTGGGGCCGCTGGTCATCCGGTAGACGGCGTGCTGGGCGGTGCGCATGAGGTGGGAGCCGGGCGGGACGTACGAGACCCACCAGCCGACGGCGTCCAGCAGCCGGGCGGAGGCCTCGGCGACCACGACCAGCTTGCCCAGGGTGTCCGCGGGGTGGACGGCCCGGGCCGAGGCGGCCCGGTCGAGCGCGGCGAGCACCGAGGTGAGCAGCTGCCCCGGGTCGGCGCTGTGGGCGGCGCCGCGGAACCGCCGCCGGTCCCCCGCCCCGGCCCGGCCGTTCGACCCGCGCCGCCCGTCCGCCCGGTGGTGCGGGTCGGCGGCGTCGGCGAGCAGCACGGTCGGGTCGGGCGAGAAGCCGGGGCCGTGGCTGCGCCCGGCGACCACCGGGTGGGCGGCCCGGGCGGCCTTGGCCCGGTACTGGGCGGCGTCGGCGAGCCGGAACAGCCGGTCGGGGGTGGTGACGGGCCCGATCGAGTCCCCGGTGGAGGCGACCCCGCAGGCCACGCCCTCGCCCTCGGAGAGCGCGAGCGCCCGGGCGCACAGCTCCTCGGCGACGGCCACCACCTCGTCGGCCTTCTGGCCCTCCACCAGCAGGCAGAACTCGTCGCCGCCGAGCCGGGCGGCGAGGCTGCCGGGGAGCCTGGCGGCGGCCAGCGAGAGCTGGTGGGCGAACCGCTCCAGCAGCCGGTCGCCCATCTCGTGGCCGAGCTGGTCGTTGACCCGCTTCAGCCCGTTGACGTCGCAGACCACCAGCGAGACCACGGTGTCGTCCCGGTTGTGCGCCTCCAGGGCGCTCTCCAGCCGGGCGTCCACGGCCCGCCGGTTGGCCAGGCCGGTGAGCGGGTCGGAGAAGGCGAGCCTGCGCAGGTCGGCGAGGCGCTCGGTCTGCGCCAGCCCGGCCGAGACCTGGGCGGCGAGCAGCGTCGCGTAGTCGGCGTCGGCCTCGGTGAACTCGGGCATCCCGGCCGACCGGGCGAGGTACAGCTCGCCCCAGGCCTGGCCGTGCAGCACGATCGGTGCCACCACGCAGCAGGCCCGCCCGCGCCGGCGCAACGCCGCGGCGCGCTCCTGGCAGTAAGCGCCGGCGGTCGGGTGGGCGTGCCCGGCGTGCGTCTCGCTGTTCTCGGCGCTCTGCAGCCAGGCGCGCGGCAGTCGCCCGGTGGACCAGCGCTCCTCCAGGTACGTGACGATCTCGGGGAAGTCGGCGACGGGGTAGGACTCGTCCTCCGGCAGCTCCTCCTCCCCCGGGGCGAGTTCGCCGTGGTTCACCAGCACGCGCAGCCGGCCGGACTCGCGGTCCCAGACCGAGACGGCGGCCATGGTGGCGCCGAGCGCCTCGGTGGCCCGGGCGGCGGCGGCCCGGACGGCCTCCAGCGGGGTGAGCGCGGCGGCCATGTCCTGGGCCAGTTCGACCACGGACTGGAGCCGCAGGTCCGGCAGCGGGTCCGGGTGCCGCGGACCGCCGCAGTCGCAGCCGCGGTCCGTCATGATCGCCTCACTGCTCACCGGCTCGCCTCGCTCCCTGTGCTCGGTCCTGCCAGACCCCCGTCGACCGGCCGCACCCGACCGGCCGCTTGCACCAAGACTATGGCGGTTTCATTCGGTTATGCCCCGTTTGCCCGGACGGACCCGCAGGGGAACGTACGGGTTTCAACCGTTCGGCATCCGGAGGACCGCGTCCGCCACCGGGAAGACTGCCCGGGAACCGCCCCCGCACGCGTCGTCACCGCGCCCTGGGTGCCCGCCCGCGCTCCGGACCGGCACCGGCCGCGCGCCGGCCCTACTCGGCCTTCAGCCGCCGGGTGAGCAGCCACGGCTCGACCAGTCCGAGCCCCCGCACCGGCCGCCGCCACATCGGCTGGAGGTGGAAGCGGGCCCCGGCCTCCGGGCCCGGTATCGGCAGCCCGGAGGCGGGCATCCCCGCCGCGGCCGACAGCGCCTCGGCGAGGCCCGGCCCCTCCGCGTCGGCGGGGGCGACGCTGCCGTTCTGCTCCAGCGCGGCGGCGAACTCGCCGTCGATCAGCACCGCGTCCTTGGGGGCGATCGAGGTGAGCCGGCTGGCGAGGTTGACGGTGGTGCCGAAGACGTCGCCCATCCGCGAGGTGACCGTCCCGAAGGCCATGCCGACCCGCAGCGGCGGGATGCTGTCGTCCTCGGCCAGCGCCTCGATCAGGCTCAGCGCGATCTCGGCGGCGGTCGCCGGGTCCTCGGAGACGTAGAGGATCTCGTCGCCGAGCGTCTTGATCACCCGGCCGCCCTGCCCGGCGATCAGGTCAGAACAGGTGTTCTCGAAGGTCTCGACCAGCTCGCCGAGCTCCTCCTCCTCCAGCCGCCGGGACAGCCGGGTGAAGCCGACCAGGTCGGCGAAGCCGACGGCGAGCCGCCCGCTGGTGATCTCGTGGTCCTCGGCGGCCTGCACCACCCGGCCGGTAACCGCCGCCAGCTGGCGCCGCCAGACGTACACCAGGAACTGCTCCAGCTCCGGCAGCAGCAGCTCGACCAGCGGGTACGCGACGTCGGCGCGGGTCAGCCCCGGCTCGGCGGACTGGGTGAGGTTCTCCAGGAAGGTGTCCATCTGCCAACCGGCCAGCCGGGCCGTGGTCTGGCCGGTGGACCGGGCCACCTGGATCGCCATCGACTCGCTGAGCAGCCCGGACTCGACCAGGCCGGCCAGCCGCCGCAGCGCGATCACGTCGCCGTCGGTCAGCGCCCGGGACTGCCCGATGTCGGGGAAGCCCATGGCCCGCCAGAACCGGGTGGCCAGCTCCATCGGGACGTCGGCGGCACGCGCGGCCTGGTACGGGGTGTAGCGGCGCGGCGCGTCCAGGATCAGGCGTTCCAGTTCGAGCGCGACCGTGGGGTCGTTGCCGCCCCCCGCCGCGCCGCCGCTGCCGTCCTCTGCCACCGGTCCGTCCCCGTGCGCCTGCCGCACTCGCCTCGTGTCCTACCTGTCCGGGCGCGCCGTCCGCCACCCGGGCGGGCAGTGGCGCGCCTCACACCGCTGCCAGGTGGAATGTTCGCACGGAATCGTCGGATCCGGGGCATCAGCCCGGGTCAAGGGGAGGTGAAGACTGCCGTTCAGCGGGGTTCGGGGCGCACGTGGACGACGTCGCCCGCGCCGACCGCCCGGCGTACGCCGTCCGGCGTGCGGACCACCAGCCGCCCGTCGCCGTCCACCGCCACCGCCTCGCCGACCAGCTCGCGGTCGCCCGGCAGGTGCACCTTCACCTGGCGCCCGAGCGTGGTGCAGCGGTCCACGTAGGCGCGCAGCAGGTCGCTGGCGTGCGGGTCCCCCGCGGCGGCGGTCCACTCCCGGTACAGCTCGGCGAACTCGCGCAGCAGGGCGCGCAGCAGGGTGCCGCGGTCGGTGGTCGAGGCGCCGGCCAGCCCGAGCGAGGCGGCGGTGGGGACGGGCAGTTCCTCGGCGCGCAGCGAGACGTTGAGGCCCATGCCGACCACCACCGCGCCGCCGGACAGCTCGGTGAGGATGCCGCCGAGCTTGCGCTCCGCGCCGTCGATCTCCACCTGGAGGTCGTTGGGCCACTTCAGCCCGACCTCGACCCCGGCGACCCGGCCCAGCGTGCTGGCCGTGGCCACCCCGACCAGGATCGGCAGCCAGCCGTAGCGCTCGACCGGCACCCCGTCGGGGCGCAGCAGCACGGACAGGAACAGCCCGGAGCGGGGCGGAGCCGTCCACCGACGGTCCAGCCGGCCGCGGGCGGCGCTCTGCGCCTCGGCGACCAGCACCGCACCCTGTCCGGCGCCCGCCGCGGCCCGGGCGGCGAGGTCGCTGTTGGTGGAGCCCGTCTCGGCGACGACGTCCAGGGAGGTCCACAGGCCGCCCGGCAGGAGCAGGTCGTGGCGCAGCGCCTCCTCGTCCAGCGGCGGACGGTCCAGGTCGGTCCAGGGGGACGGTCCGGCGTGGCCGAAGCCGCGCAGTCCGCTGCGACGGGGGCTCTCTGGTGCGTTCATGGGGGCAACCCTAGATCGGCCACGGGCCCAGGCCGCCCCATCGTCCCGCAGAACGGCCGTCGGCAAAACTGTGTCGATGGCCATAACGCCGGGACGTGCCGCATCGCCCTCCGCGATGGCTACGCTACCCAGCGGTAGTTCGTAGCGCCGCCCTGCCCCAGGCGCGGGCCCGCCCCCCGGCCCCGCGCGCACGCGAACAGGCGCGGCCATGGATCAGGGAGAGCCACCGGATGACCGAGGCGCCGTACGACCCCCACACCACCGCCGGCAAACTCGCCGACCTGCGCCGCAGGCTCGACGAGGCGGTGCACTCCGGCTCCGCGAAGGCCGTGGAGAAGCAGCACGCCAAGGGCAAGCTGACCGCCCGCGAGCGGGTCGTGGAACTGCTGGACGAGGACTCCTTCGTGGAGTTCGACGAGTTCGCCCGGCACCGCTCGACCAACTTCGGCCAGGAGCGGAACCGGCCGTACGGCGACGGCGTGGTGACCGGCTACGGCACCGTGGACGGCCGCCAGGTCGCCGTGTTCGCCCAGGACTTCACCGTCTTCGGCGGCTCGCTCGGCGAGGTCTTCGGCGAGAAGATCGTCAAGGTGATGGACTTCGCGCTGAAGACCGGCTGCCCGGTCATCGGCATCAACGACTCCGGCGGCGCCCGGATCCAGGAGGGCGTGGTCTCGCTCGGCCTGTACGGCGAGATCTTCCGCCGCAACGTGCACGCCTCCGGCGTGATCCCGCAGATCTCGCTGATCATGGGCCCCTGCGCGGGCGGCGCGGTGTACTCCCCCGCGATCACCGACTTCGTGGTGATGGCCGACCGGACCTCGCACATGTTCATCACCGGCCCCGACGTGATCAAGACCGTCACCGGCGAGGACGTCGCGATGGAGGAGCTGGGCGGCGCCCGCACCCACAACACCAAGTCGGGCAACGCCCACTACCTGGCCGCGGACGAGAAGGAGGCGATCGAGTACGTCAAGAGCCTGCTGTCGTACCTGCCCTCCAACAACCTGAGCGACCCGCCGTCCTACCCGGAGCAGGCCGACCTCTCCGTCACCGCCGAGGACCTCGAACTCGACACCATCGTGCCGGACTCGGCGAACCAGCCGTACGACATGCGCAAGGTGATCGAGCACATCGTCGACGACGGCGAGTTCCTGGAGACCCAGCCGCTGTACGCGGGCAACATCATCACCGGCTTCGGCCGGGTCGAGGGCCGGTCCGTCGGCATCGTCGGCAGCCAGCCGATGGACCTGGCCGGCTGCCTGGACATCAACGCCAGCGAGAAGGCCGCCCGCTTCATCCGCACCTGCGACTCCTTCAACGTCCCGGTGCTGACCTTCGTGGACGTGCCCGGCTTCCTGCCCGGCACCGAGCAGGAGTGGGACGGCATCATCCGGCGCGGCGCCAAGCTGATCTACGCCTACGCCGAGGCCACCGTCCCGCTGATCACCGTGATCACCCGCAAGGCCTTCGGCGGCGCGTACGACGTCATGGGCTCCAAGCACCTGGGCGCCGACCTCAACCTGGCCTGGCCGACCGCGCAGATCGCCGTGATGGGCGCGCAGGGCGCCGTCAACATCCTGCACCGCCGGGAGATCGCCGAGGCCGAGGCGGCCGGCACCGCCGAGGAGAAGCGGGCCGAGCTGGTCGCCTCGTACGAGGACACCCTGCTGAACCCGTACCTGGCGGCCGAACGCGGCTACGTGGACGCGGTGATCGCGCCGAGCGAGACCCGCCGGCACATCGTCCGCGGCCTGCGGGCGCTGCGCGGCAAGCGCGAGGTGCTGCCGCCCAAGAAGCACGGCAACATCCCCCTGTAGGCCCCGTCCCCGTCGGGAGAGAACCCGCCATGTCCCCGATCCACGTGCTGCACGGGCAGCCGACCCCCGAGGAGCTGGCCACCGTCCTGGCGGTGGTCCAGTCCCGGGCCGCCGCCGCGCAGGCAGCCGCCGAGGCGGCGCGCCTGGCCGGTGCCGGCCCGGCCTCCCCCTGGAACGACCGCGCCCGCCTGCTGCGGCCCGCCGTCCGCCCGGGCGCCGACGCCTGGCGGACCTCGGGCTGGGCGCACTGACGCCCCCGCCACGCAGGGGGAGGCCGGGCCCGCCGGCCTCCCCCTGCGGCTGTCCGGGGCGCCCGCTCCGCCCGGAACATGAGTACGGGTACTCAGGCGCCCGCGGCCCCCGCGGCGCACTCTGGACGGGTGCTCTGGTCAGACCCCCGCGACGAGCCCTCGCCCGAGGCCCGTCGGATGCAGGAGCGGATGCAGCGGGCCGGCCGGGTGCTCGCCGCCCTGGTGCTGGTCGGCGCCGTGCTGCTCATGCTGTCCCGTTCCTTCACCTGAGCCGTTCACCCGGACGGCGGACATCCGGACCCCCTACGCTGGTGGACATGACCGACCAGCGCGCTCTCGTCCTCGCGTCCGCCTCCCCCGCCCGCCTCGGGCTGCTGCGCCAGGCGGGCCTCGACCCGCGCGTGGTGGTCAGCGGCGTCGACGAGGACGCGATCACCGCCGCCACCCCCGCCGAGCTGGCACTCGTCCTGGCCGAGGCCAAGGCGAAGGCCGTCGCCGCCGGGCTCGCCGACGGCGAGCTGGTGATCGGCTGCGACTCCGTCCTGGAGCTGGACGGCCGGGCCCTGGGCAAGCCCGCGGACGCCGCCGAGGCGCTGGCCCGCTGGCAGTCGATGCGCGGCCGGGCCGGGGTGCTGCGCACCGGCCACTGCGTGATCGACACCGCGACCGGCCGGCAGTCCTCCGCCACCGCCTCCACCACCGTCCGCTTCGGCACCCCGGACGACGCCGAGATCGCCGCGTACGTGGCCTCCGGCGAACCGCTGCACGTGGCCGGGGCGTTCACCCTGGACGGCCGCTCGGCGCCGTTCGTCGACGGCATCGACGGCGACCCGGGCAACGTCATCGGCCTGTCCCTGCCGCTGCTGCGCCGGCTGCTCGCCGACCTCGGCGTGCGGATCACGGACCTCTGGACCCGGACCGACGGTTAGCACGCACACCGGTGGTCCGACGGTCCGGATCCGACAAAATCCGGACGGCAGGCCTGGGACAACCGGCCTACGACAGCCGCATCCCGCCCCCATAAGCTGACCGCGGTCCCGAACGGGAGGGGGTGCGGCAGGTGACCGACAGCATGCTCAACGTGGTGCTCGGCCTGGTGGCCAGCGCGATCAGCGCCGGCCTCGGCTGGCTGGCCCAACTGCTGCGCCGGCGCCGCAGGGTCGAGCGGGTGCGGGAGTTCCTCGGCCTGCCGGCCGGCAGCGAGTGCCTGATCGTGGTGCCCCGCAGCATCGGGACGGGCTCGCACGCCGACACCGTCACCCGGCGCGACGCCTACGCGCTGATGTGGCTGGCCGGACTGGTCGAGGAGTGCGGGGCGCGGCCCGAGCTGGTCGCGCACGACGCCGCGCACCGCGGGCTGGGCGCCAAGACCGAGCTGTGCCTGGGCGGCCCGGTCAGCAACGAGCGGACGGCCGCGCACCTGGCCTGGGGCCTGCCCGGGGTGACGGTCACCTCCGGTCCCGAGCGGGGCTCCAACGTGATCCTGGTCGGCGAGCGGGACTTCACCGCCCGCTCCGACGAGACGCACGCCCTGCTCGCCCGGATCGCCACCCCGGACGGCGGCCGCCCGGTGTTCCTGGTCTGCGGCCAGACCGGCACCGCCAACCAGGCCGGGGTGCGCCACCTGGTCGCGCACCACCGCCGCCTCGCCCGGACGTACGGGCGCGACGGCACCTTCGCGCTCGTCCTGCGGGTCGTCAACCCGGAGGCGTACGGGCCGGACATGGTCGAGGTGGCGGCCGACGTGACGGCGGAGGCGCTCAGGCGGCCGGCGTGACGGCGGGGTACCGGGGCGGCGGCCCACCGCGGGCTCCGGCGCCGCTCCAGCGCTCCGCGCGACACTGTGGCCCATGCCACCCTCCGCCACGCCGTCGGCCGGTCACCCGCCGTGGCCCCCGCCGCTCCGGGCGGACCGGCGCCGACCTGCGGCGTCGTCCCGGGGCCGCCACCACGCCCGGGAAAGCCATCACCGAGCGTGTGGGATAGTTCACAACCCGGGGCTACTCGCCGGTACTGCCCGGGAATCCATAAACTCAACGAGGTTCAAGAAGGGAGCCACAGTGCGCAAGGTGCTCATCGCCAACCGCGGGGAAATCGCCGTCCGCGTCGCCCGGGCCTGCTCGGACGCCGGTATCGCCAGCGTCGCCGTCTACGCCGAGCCGGACCGGGATGCGGTGCACGTCCGCGCGGCCGACGAGGCTTACGCGCTGGGCGGTGACACCCCCGCTACCAGCTACCTGGACATCGCCAAGGTCCTCAAGGCGGCCGCCGACTCCGGGGCCGACGCCGTCCACCCCGGCTACGGGTTCCTGTCGGAGAACGCCGAATTCGCCCAGGCCGTCCTCGACGCGGGCCTGATCTGGATCGGCCCGCCGCCGCAGGCCATCCGCGACCTCGGCGACAAGGTGACGGCCCGGCACGTCGCCCAGCGGGCCGGTGCCCCGCTGGTGGCCGGCACCCCCGACCCGGTCTCGGGCGCCGACGAGGTCGTCACCTTCGCCCGCGAGCACGGCCTGCCGGTCGCCATCAAGGCGGCCTTCGGCGGCGGCGGGCGCGGCCTCAAGGTCGCCCGCACGCTGGAGGAGATCCCCGAGCTGTACGACTCCGCGGTGCGCGAGGCCGTCGCCGCCTTCGGCCGCGGCGAGTGCTTCGTCGAGCGCTACCTGGACAACCCGCGGCACGTGGAGACCCAGTGCCTGGCCGACAAGCACGGCAACGTGGTGGTCGTCTCCACCCGTGACTGCTCGCTCCAGCGGCGCCACCAGAAGCTGGTCGAGGAGGCGCCCGCGCCGTTCCTGACCGAGGAGCAGAACGCCGAGCTGTACCGGGCGTCCAAGGCCATCCTGAAGGAGGCCGGCTACGAGGGCGCCGGGACCTGCGAGTTCCTGGTCGCCAAGGACGGCACGATCTCCTTCCTGGAGGTCAACACCCGTCTCCAGGTGGAGCACCCGGTCACCGAGGAGGTCACCGGCATCGACCTGGTCCGCGAGATGTTCCGGATCGCCGACGGCGAGGAGCTCGGCTACGACGACCCGGAGATCCGCGGCCACGCCTTCGAGTTCCGCATCAACGGCGAGGACCCGGGCCGCAACTTCCTGCCCGCGCCCGGCACCGTGACGCTGTTCGCCCCGCCGTCCGGGCCGGGCGTGCGCCTGGACTCCGGCGTGGAGAGCGGCTCGGTCATCGGCCCCGCCTGGGACTCGCTGCTGGCCAAGCTGATCGTCTCCGGCCGCGACCGCAAGCAGGCCCTGGAGCGGGCCCGCCGCGCGCTGGCCGAGTTCAGGGTCGAGGGCATGGCCACCGCCATCCCGTTCCACCAGGCGGTCGTCGCCGACCCGGCGTTCGCGCCCGAGGTGCACGGCAGCGACCAGCCGTTCACGATCTACACCCGGTGGATCGAGACCGACTTCGACAACACCATCGCGCCGTTCGCCGGCGCGGCCGGTGACGGCGAGGAGGCCGAGACCCGGGAGACCGTGGTGGTCGAGGTGGGCGGCAAGCGGATCGAGGTCTCGCTGCCGTCCTCGCTGGGCGTCACGGCGGCTCCGGCGGCCGGTGCCGCGGGCTCCGCCAAGGCCAAGCGCCGGGTGGGCGCCAAGAAGGCCGGCTCGGCCCTCAGCGGTGACACCCTGGCCTCGCCGATGCAGGGCACCATCGTCAAGGTCGCCGTCGAGGAGGGCCAGGTCGTCGCCGAGGGCGAGCTGATCGTGGTCCTGGAGGCGATGAAGATGGAGCAGCCGCTGAACGCCCACAAGGCGGGCACCGTCTCCGGCCTCAGGGCCGAGGTGGGCGCGAGCGTCAGCAGCGGCGCCGCGCTCTGCGAGATCAAGGACTGACGCCGCCCCTGACCGCCGGACCGGTCCGTACGCCCCTTGGGGGTGTGCGGACCGGTTCCGTTTCCGGCGTCCGCGCAGTGCCCTGACGCCCGCGCGGCTCCCGCCCGGTGCCCTGTCCCGCCCGGCGCCCTAACGCCCGCGCGGCAGGCCCATCTCGGCCAGCCGGGCCGGCATCCCGCCCGGGCCGGCCGGCCCGCCGTGCGCGCCGGGACGGCGCTGGCCGGGCAGCGGGGCGCCGCCGGGGGGCGGCCCGCCGCGGCGGGCCATCGGGCCGGGCTGGGCCTGCTGCTGGTGCATCGGGCCGTTGCCGGTGCCGTGCACCGGGGCGTCACCGCCCGGGCCGGCGCCCAGCGGGGCCAGGTCGACCTGCACCCCGCAGTCGGCGAGCGCGTCCAGCTCGCGGGCGGTGCCGTCGTCCGCGGTGGCCTGCTCGTCGGTGACCAGCCGGGTGATGGTGTCGGTGGCGACGGTCTGGAACATGCCGGCCGCGCCGAGCTTGGTGTGGTCGGCGAGGACGATCACCTCGGCGGCCGCCAGCACCATGGCCCGGTCCACGCTCGCGGACAGCATGTTCGCCGTCGACAGCCCGCGCTCGGCGGTCAGCCCGCTGCCGGAGATGAAGGCCTTGGTGACCCTCAGCCCCTGCAGGGACTGCTCCGCGCCACTGCCCACCAGCGCGTAGT
The DNA here is from genome assembly GCF_044391605.1 of Kitasatospora sp. NPDC018619. NCBI lineage: Bacteria > Bacillati > Actinomycetota > Actinomycetes > Kitasatosporales > Streptomycetaceae > Kitasatospora > Kitasatospora sp. NPDC018619. The sequence goes on along the minus strand of NZ_JBISAI010000003.1, from coordinate 410,777 downwards.
TGGAGCCGCGCAGGGTGCCCCCGGTCATCACCACCTCGACCCGGTTGGCGTGCGCCAGCGCCTGGGCGACCAGCAGCGAGTTGGTGACCACCGTCAGCCCGGGCACCCGGGCCAGTCGGCGGGCCAGCTCCTGGGTGGTGGTGCCGGCGCCGACCACCACGGCGTCGCCCTCCTCCACCAGGCCGGCGGCGAGGTCCGCGATGGCGCTCTTCTCCGCCGCGGACAGGTGGGTCTTCTGCGGGTAACCGGGTTCGCGGCTGAAGCCGCCGGGGAGCACCGCGCCGCCGTGCCGGCGGTCGAGGAGCCCTTCTGCCTCCAGCGCCCGCACGTCACGGCGCACGGTCACTTCGGAGGTCTGGACGACGCGGGCCAACTCCCGGAGCGAGACGGCTCCGTTGGCGCGCACCATTTCGAGGATCAACTGGCGACGTTCTGCTGCAAACACAGAACCGACGGTAACCTGCGTGACCGTCTGCTTTCAGGCGTTTGCAGCTAGTAGCGGGAATTGCTCACGCACGAGCGGCGCGTGACCGTACAATGCGCGCCGCCAGGGGCCCGGGACTGCGCCCGCCGTCCGGGTGACGCACGCCCCGACGCAAAGGGCGGCCGCCGATCGGCAGCCGCCCCCAACTGTGCGTCGAACGCTCAGGATTCGCCGTCGACCCGCTTCCGGACGTGCAGCTGGCGGGCCGCCTCGGCGGTCGAGCCGGAGACGGACGGGTAGACGGTGAAGGCGCTGGCCACCTGTTCGACGGTCAGATTGGCGTCCACCGCGAGCGCGATCGGGTGGATCAGCTCGCTGGCCCGCGGGGCGACGACCACGCCGCCGACCACGATGCCGGTGCCCGGGCGGCAGAACAGCTTCACGAAGCCGTCCCGGATGCCCTGCATCTTCGCCCGCGGGTTGCCGCGCAGCGGGAGCTTGACGACGACGGCGTCCATCTTGCCGCACTCCACGTCGGCCGCCGTGTAGCCGACGGTGGCGATCTCCGGGTCGGTGAAGACGTTGGAGGCCACCGTCTTGAGGTTCAGCGGCTGCACCGCGTCGCCGAGCGCGTGGTACATCGCGATCCGGCCCTGCATGGCCGCCACCGAGGCGAGCATGAAGACGCCGGTGCAGTCGCCCGCCGCGTACACGCCGGGGGCGGTGGTGCGGGAGACCCGGTCGACCTGGATCTGGCCCCAGTCGTTGAGCTTGACCCCGGCCTCCTCCAGGCCCATCTCGGAGGTGTTCGGGATCGAGCCGACGGCCATCAGGCAGTGGGTGCCCTCGATCACCTTGCCGTCGGCCAGCACGACCTCGACCCGGTCGCCGATCCGCTTGACGCTCTCGGCGCGCGAACGGCCCATGACGTTCATGCCCCGGCGGCGGAAGACGTCCTCCAGCACCTCGGCGGCGTCCGGGTCCTCGCCCGGCAGCACCCGGTCGCGGCTGGAGACCAGGGTCACCTTGGAACCGAGCGCCTGGTAGGCGCCGGCGAACTCGGCGCCGGTGACACCGGAGCCCACCACGATCAGCTCGCGGGGCAGTTCCTCCAGGTCGTACACCTGGGTCCAGGTCAGGATCCGCTCGCCGTCCGGCTGGGCGTCCGGCAGCTCGCGCGGGTGGGCGCCGGTGGCGACCAGCACCGCGTCGGCGCGCAGCGACTGCACGGTGCCGTCCGGGGCGTCCACCAGCACCTCGCGGGAGCCGTCCACGGCCTGCCCGCCGGTGCCGAGCCGGCCGCGGCCGCGCAGCACGGTGACGCCGGCCCGGGTGACGGACTGGGTGATGTCGTGGGACTGCGCGATGGCCAGGCGCTTCACCCGGCGGTTGACCTTGCCCAGGTCCACCCCGATCACGTCGGCGGCCTGCCCGGCCGGGCCGGAGGACCCCACCGGGTCCGCGACCAGGATGCCCAGTTCCTCGTACGAGCTGTCGAAGGTGGTCATCACCTCCGCGGTCGCGATCAGGGTCTTCGACGGAACGCAGTCCGTGAGCACCGCCGATCCGCCCAGACCGTCGGTGTCGACGACGGTCACCTCCGCGCCGAGCTGTGCGGCGACCAGGGCCGCCTCGTAGCCGCCGGGTCCGCCACCGATGATCACGATCCGAGTCACGCCTCCCATTGTCCCGCACGCCGCGAGCGCCGCCACGCCGGGGTCCGGGCTCGGCCCACCGACGACCGCTCGCGGCGGCCCGGCCACCGCCCGGGCTACGCTGGCCCCCATGCCCCTCTACGCCGCGTATGCCACCAACCTCGATGCCCGGCAGATGACCCGCCGGGCCCCGCACTCCCCACTGCGCGGCACGGGGTGGCTCGCCGGCTGGCGGCTCACCTTCGGCGGCGAGCAGCTGGGCTGGGAGGGCTCGCTGGCCACCGTGGTCGAGGACGAGAAGGACCAGGTCTTCGTCTCCCTCTACGACGTCGCGCCGATGGACGAGGAGGGCCTGGACCGCTGGGAGGGCGTCCAGCTCGGCATCTACCGCAAGATCAAGCTGCGCGCGCAGACCCTGGACGGGGACATCCAGGTCTGGACGTACGTGCTCAACGACTACGAGGGCGGCCTGCCCGCGGCCCGCTACCTCGGACTGATCGCCGACGCCGCGGAGAGCGCCGGCGCCCCGCACGACTACGTGATGGACCTGCGCCGCCGCCCCTGCTGACCGGCCCGCGGCCCCCAGCTGCGGGCGGCGTCCGCCAGCACCCCGGCCACCACCGCGCGCCGGGCCGGCTCGGTGCGCAGCCTCCTGCCCAGCTCGACGTGGAGCCACGGCACCCCGGCGCCGGCCGCGCGCCGGCCCTCGACGTTGGTGGTGCCGGCCAGCCTTCCGTCGCCCTCCCGCCAGGCCCGGCAGACCGCGTACCCGGCCCGGGCCAGCCCGTCGGCGACGAGCTCGGCGGCCGGCCCCGGCCGCCCGGCGCCGGGCGAGACCACCGCGTCCCGCCCGGGCAGGCCGGCCTCGGCGAAGCCGTGCACCTGGATGCCGGGCAGTCCGCGCCCGGTGAGCACCCCGACCACGGCGGCGAAGACGGTGTCGGCGCGGTGCGCGACGTCCGAGGAGCCGTCCGGCCCGGCCCGGCGGTGCGCCCCGGCGAGCACCAGCACCCCGCCCGGCACGGCCCGGAACACGTCCACCCCGAGGGCTTCGGTGCGGGCGTCGGAGACCGGGTGGGGCACCTGCACGGACCACGCGGGGCGGGCCGAGAGGTCCAGGTAGACCCGGCCCCAGCCGCGGGTCGACTCGGCCGAGGCGTCGGCGAGCTCGGCCACCCGGCGGCCGGTGGCGGCCTCGGTGAACTCGGTGCGCCGGTAGCCGGCCCGGGCCAGCGCGCGGTCCGCCCGCTCGGCCCGCCCGTCCAGCAGGGCCCGCACGCCCTCGGCCAGCGCCCGGCGCTGCGCGGCGTCCGGCGCGGTGTAGGCGCCCCACCGGAACCCGCCGACGTACGCGTCCACCCGGGCCGCCAGGTCCGGCCCCGGGGCAGGCGGGCCCGCCCCTCCGAGTGCGATGGCCATGATCGACTCCGTGGTCCGAGGGACCGGCGGTGCGCGCGGACCGGCACCGGCTCGACCGGCACCGGCGGGACACCCCGTACGGACCATTCTCCGGCACCTTCCCCACGGTGCGCTCACGGACGACACCGGACCGCCCTCCGTGTGGGAACCGACGGCCCGGGAGGCCCGACAGCGCCGCCGAGCTGTGTTTTCCGGTCAACCGGGTAACGATCCGGCATGCCGCCGCCGAATTTCTACGCGCGTAGCCGAAAGCCGTCTATCCTCTGACCCGTGAACGCTTCTCCTCAGTCGGTCGTCTCCGCCGACCCCTACGCCGCCGCCCAGGCCGCCGCCGAGCGCCTGCGCGAGCTGACCGGTGCCGAGCGGCACGACGTCGCCCTGGTGATGGGCTCCGGCTGGGTGCCGGCCGCCGACGCCCTGGGCGAGACCGTGGCCGAGTTCCCGGTCACCGAGCTCCCGGGCTTCCCCGCCCCCGCCGTGGCCGGCCACGCCGGCAAGATCCGCTCGGTGAAGATCGGCGACAAGCGCGCCCTGATCTTCCTCGGCCGCAACCACTACTACGAGGGCCACGGCGTGGCCACCGTCGTCCACGGCGTGCGCACCGCCGCCGCGGCCGGCTGCGGCATCATCGTGCTGACCAACGGCTGCGGCGGCCTGCGCCAGGGCTGGACGCCCGGCCAGCCGGTCCTGATCAGCGACCACATCAACCTCACCGCGGACTCCCCGATCGTCGGCGCCAACTTCGTCGACCTGACGGACCTGTACTCCAAGCGCCTGCGCGCGCTGTGCCGCGAGGTCGACCCGTCGCTGGACGAGGCCGTCTACGTCCAGTTCCGCGGCCCGCACTACGAGACCCCGGCCGAGGTCAACATGGCCCGGGTGATCGGCGGTGAGCTGGTCGGCATGTCCACCACCCTGGAGGCCATCGCCGCCCGCGAGGCCGGCTCCGAGGTGCTCGGCATCTCCCTGGTCACCAACCTGGCCGCCGGCATGACCGGCGAGCCGCTCAACCACGCCGAGGTGCTGGAGGCTGGCAAGGCCTCCGCCGAGCGCATGGGCGAGCTGCTGGCGAAGGTCCTTGAGCGGATCTGACGCCCGGCAGGCGCAGAATCATGACTGACGGGGCCCACGGGCGGCGTGATCCGCTGATCACGCCCTCCCGTGGGCCCCGTCCGCGTGCGCGACCCCCGCTCCCGACACCCGGTCGCAGCGGAGCCCTCCCGACCCACAGCGGAACCCCAGGCCGACACACCGACGCACTTCCCGATGGAGCTGGCATGACGCAGGCACTCACCCCCGACCTCCTCGCCCGGGCCCGGACCTGGCTGGCCGAGGACCCCGACCCGCAGACCCGCGCGGAGCTCGCCGCCCTGCTGGCCCGGGCCGAGGACCCGGAGGCCGCGACCGACGGCAAGCTCGCCTGGGCGGAGCTCGCCGAGCGCTTCTCCGACCGCCTCCAGTTCGGCACCGCCGGCCTGCGCGGCGAACTCGGCGCCGGCCCGATGCGGATGAACCGCGCCGTGGTGATCCGGGCCGCCGCCGGCCTGGTCGCGTACGTCAGGCAGCAGGGCCTGGGCGACCTGGTCGTCATCGGCTACGACGCCCGCCACAAGTCGTACGACTTCGCCCGCGACACCGCGGCCGTGGTGGTCGGCGCCGGCCTGCGCGCCGCGCTGCTGCCGCGCCCGCTGCCGACCCCGGTGCTCGCCTTCGCCGTCCGCCACCTGGGAGCAGCCGCCGGCGTCACCGTCACCGCCAGCCACAACCCGCCGCAGGACAACGGCTACAAGGTCTACCTGGGCGACGGCTCGCAGATCGTCCCGCCGGCCGACGCCGGGATCGCCGCCGAGATCGACGCGATCGGCTCGCTGGAGGAGGTCCCGCGCGCCGCGGAGGGCTGGGAGGTGCTCGGCGAGGAGGTCGTCGAGGCGTACCTGGCCCGGGCCGTCTCCATCGTCGACGAGCACAGCCCGCGCGACCTGGAGGTGGTGTACACCCCGATGCACGGCGTCGGCCGCGACACCCTGGTCGCCGCGTTCCGCCGGGCCGGCTTCCCCGCGCCCACCGTGGTCGCCGAGCAGGCCGAGCCCGACCCGGACTTCCCGACGGTGGCCTTCCCCAACCCGGAGGAGCCGGGGGCGATGGACCTCGCCTTCCGCACCGCCGCCTCCGTCGGCCCGGACATCGTGATCGCCAACGACCCGGACGCCGACCGCTGCGCGGTGGCCGTGCCGGTCAACGGCAACGCGGGGGGCAGCGGCAACGGCGCCTCCGGCTGGCGGATGCTGCGCGGCGACGAGGTCGGCGCACTGCTCGGCTCGGCCCTGGTCGCGAAGAAGGCCGAGGGCACCTTCGCCACCACCATCGTCTCCGCCACCCTGCTCGGGCGGATCGCCGAGGCCGCGGGCCTGGGCTACGCCGAGACGCTGACCGGCTTCAAGTGGATCTCCCGCGCCGACGGCCTGCGCTACGGCTACGAGGAGGCGCTCGGCTACTGCGTGGACCCGCAGGGCGTGCGGGACAAGGACGGCATCACCGCCGCCCTGCTGGTCGCCGAGCTCGCCGCGACCCTCAAGACGTCCGGCCGCACCCTGTCCGACCTGCTGGACGACCTGGCGCTGGAGCACGGCCTGCACGCCACCGACCAGCTCTCCGTCCGGGTCCAGGACCTCTCGCTGATCGCCGACGCCATGCGCCGCCTGCGCGAGCAGCCGCCGACCGTGCTGGCGGGCCTGCGGGTCACCCGCGCCGACGACCTGTCGGCCGGCTCGGCCGACCTGCCGCCCACCGACGGCCTGCGCTACTACCTGGCCGGCGAGGGCGTCCGCTCGGCCCGCATCGTGGTCCGCCCGTCGGGCACCGAGCCCAAGCTCAAGTGCTACCTGGAGGTCGTCCTCCCGGTCGCCTCGGCCGCCGGCCTCGCCGCCGCCCGCGAGCGCGCCGCCGCGCTGCTGGCCACCGTCAAGCAGGACCTCGCCGAGGCCGCGGGCATCACCGCCTGAGTCCGCGCCCGGACGCGGAAGGGGCCCGCCGGTCGTGACCGGCGGGCCCCTCGACGTCTCCGTCCGGCGGCGTCAGAGCGCGATGACCGTGACCAGGGCGGCCAGGCCGAGCAGGGTCGGGGCGATGATCCACCAGCACCAGCGGACCTCGACCGGCCCCGCCGCGGCGGGCCGGGCGGCGTTGCGCTCGGCCATCTCCTGGAGGACCGCGGTGACCTGGTCGGACCAGGCCCGGGTCGGGTCGGGCGAGCCCTGGACGACCGGGTTGGTCCGCTTGGCCATGCCCAGCCCCAGGCCGGTCCGGGAGGCGTGCTCGGCGGCGCCGGAGCTCTGCGCCCGGGTGGCCCGCTTGCGCTGCCGCAGCGACACCGGCACCGCCCAGACCTGGAACTTCCTCCCGCCGGCCAGCAGCTCGACCGAGTACCCGGCGCGCAGCGCGTCCACCGAGGCCCAGGGCGCGACGACGGTCCGCCACGGGTTGCGCACCACCAGCCGGTCGCGGCCGGCCGTGACGACCGGGCGCAGCGTGTACGCGATCACCGGGAAGGCGAACACCGGCACCGCGGCGAGCGCGACGTACGGCGTCTTCCCCGTCCCGCTCGCCACCGCGTCGCCGACCAGCCAGGCGGCGACGACCAGCAGCAGCACGCCGGAGATCACCCCGGGGACAGAGCGGTACACGCGGTCCGCGTACGCGGGGTCCCCGTCGGGGGCGTCCGGGCCCCGGCGGGGCCCGTCGTCGGAATCGGTCATGGCGTCGATTCTGCCCCATGGCCCGAGCGGCCCACAGGCTCGGCCGATCACGGTTCGACGGCTATGCGGCCCCGAGGATCTCGATCCGACAACGGGCCCCGCCCGCCGTGCCCATCCAGGGGTCGCAGCCGAGCAGCGTCGCGCCCAGGGCTTCCGCGAGCGCGATGGACGAAGCGTCGTACGAGCTGTGGCTGTGCCGCAGCTGCCGGACCCGGGGCATCAGCGGCTCGGCCTTCATCCGCCGCATCGGCAGGTCCTGCAGATCCGCCAGCGCCTCGGCGACCACCTCGTCGGTGAGCCGCTGGTCCTTCGTCGCGATCCCCCGCAGGGCGCTGACCACCTCGTAGTCCGGCAGGCTGGGGGCGAAGAAGGCATCCCCCTTGCGCAGCCGGGCCTCGACGGCGTCAGCCAGACGATCGTCGAACACCAGCAGGGTGACCAGTGCCGACGAGTCGATCACCGCCGGGCTCATGAGGCGCCCGGAGCAATCGACCTGCCCGGGATTCACCCGGCGGCGTGAACCCCCTCCGCCCCCAGGTCTCGGTCCGGCCACGAATAGCGGGCGCCCTGGCGGCCCACTACGCGCGTAGATATGCTGCTCTGGTGACTATGTCCACTGTTGCAGCCAATGCCCCCGGCGTTGCGGGCAGCGGCCTTCAGGACGTTGCGGCGTCCGAGGCCTCGCTCCGCCGCTTCCTGCACGGCCTGCCCGGCGTCGACCAGGTCGGCCTGGAGGCGCGCGCCGCCGCTCTCGGTACCCGCTCGATCAAGACCACGGCGAAGGCGTACGCCATCGACCTGGCGATCTCGATGATCGACCTGACCACGCTGGAGGGCGCGGACACGGTCGGCAAGGTGCGCGCGCTGTGCGCCAAGGGCAGGACCCCCGACCCGTCCGACCCGACCACCCCGCGCGTCGCCGCCATCTGCGTCTACCCGGACATGGTCGCCACCGCGAAGGCCGCCCTGCGGGGCACCGGCATCCAGGTCGCCTCGGTGGCCACCGCCTTCCCGGCCGGCCGCGCCGCCCTCCCGGTCAAGCTCGCCGACACCGCCGACGCGGTGGCCGCGGGCGCCGACGAGATCGACATGGTGATCGACCGCGGCGCCTTCCTCTCCGGCCGCTACCTCGACGTGTACCGCGAGATCGTGGCCGTCAAGGAGGCGTGCAGGCGCCCCGACGGCAGCTCCGCGCACCTCAAGGTGATCTTCGAGACCGGCGAGCTCCAGACCTACGACAACGTCCGCCGGGTCTCCTGGCTGGCGATGCTGGCCGGCGCCGACTTCATCAAGACCTCCACCGGCAAGGTGGCCGTCAACGCGACCCCGCCGGTCACCCTGCTGATGCTGGAGGCCGTCCGCGACTTCCGCGCGGCCACCGGCGTCCAGGTCGGCGTCAAGCCCGCCGGCGGCATCCGCACCACCAAGGACGCCATGAAGTACCTGGTGATGGTCAACGAGACCCTCGGCGACGACTGGCTGACCCCGCACTGGTTCCGCTTCGGCGCCTCCAGCCTGCTCAACGACCTGCTGATGCAGCGCCAGAAGCTGGCCACCGGCCGCTACTCCGGCCCCGACTACGTGACGGTGGACTGATCACCATGGCCAAGAAGAAGAACACCGAGGAGCCCGTGGCCGAGCCCGCCGGCGGCCTCTTCGCCTACGCCCCCGCCCCGGAGTCCCCGGCCGCCGCGGGCGACATCGCCACCTCCTACGGCCACTTCATCGGCGGCGAGTTCGTCGACTCCTCCGGCAACGAGGCCCTGAAGACGGTCAACCCGGCCACCGAACAGGTGCTCGCCGAGTTCGCCCAGGGCACCGAGGAGGACGTGGACCGCGCGGTCGCCGCCGCCCGCGGGGCCTTCGCCGACTGGTCGGCGCTGCCCGGCAGCGAGCGCGCCAAGTACCTGTTCCGGATCGCCCGGATCATCCAGGAGCGCAGCCGCGAGCTGGCCGTGCTGGAGTCGATCGACAACGGCAAGCCGATCCGCGAGACCCGCGACGTCGACCTGCCGCTGGTCGCCGCGCACTTCTTCTACTACGCGGGCTGGGCGGACAAGCTGGACTACGCCGGCTTCGGCCCGAACCCGCGCCCGCTGGGCGTGGCCGGCCAGGTCATCCCGTGGAACTTCCCGCTGCTGATGCTGGCCTGGAAGGTCGCGCCCGCGCTGGCGACCGGCAACACGGTCGTCCTGAAGCCGGCCGAGACCACCCCGCTGACCGCGCTGCGCTTCGCCGAGATCTGCCGCCAGGCCGGCCTGCCGAAGGGCGTCGTCAACATCGTCACCGGTGACGGCCGCACCGGCGCCGCGCTGACCGGCCACCCGGACGTCAACAAGGTCGCCTTCACCGGCTCCACCCCGGTCGGCCGCGCCATCGCCAGGCAGCTGGCCGGCACCCGCACCAAGCTCTCGCTGGAGCTGGGCGGCAAGGCCGCGAACATCGTCTTCGACGACGCGCCGATCGACCAGGCGGTCGAGGGCATCGTCAACGGCATCTTCTTCAACCAGGGCCACGTCTGCTGCGCGGGCTCGCGCCTGCTGGTCCAGGAGTCGGTCCAGGACGAGCTGCTGGACGCCCTGAAGCGCCGGATGGCCACCCTGCGGGTGGGCGACCCGCTGGACAAGAACACCGACATCGGCGCCATCAACTCGGCCGAGCAGCTGGCCCGGATCACCGCGCTGGCCGAGGCCGGCGAGGCCGAGGGCGCCGAGCGCTGGTCCCCCGCCTGCGAGCTCCCGGGCACCGGCTTCTGGTTCAGGCCGACCCTGTTCACCGGCGTCAGCCAGGCCCACCGGATCGCCCAGGAGGAGATCTTCGGCCCGGTCCTGTCGGTGCTGACCTTCCGCACCCCCGCCGAGGCGGTCGAGAAGGCCAACAACACCCCGTACGGCCTCTCCGCCGGCATCTGGACGGAGAAGGGCTCGCGCATCCTCTGGATGGCGGACCGGCTCCGGGCCGGCGTGATCTGGGCCAACACCTTCAACAAGTTCGACCCGACCTCGCCGTTCGGCGGCTACAAGGAGTCGGGCTACGGCCGCGAGGGTGGCCGCCACGGTCTGGAGGCCTACCTCGATGTCTGATGTCGCGACGCGTCTTGACGTCTTCAAGACCTACAAGCTGTACGTCGGCGGGAAGTTCCCGCGCTCCGAGAGCGGGCGGGTGTACGAAGTGACCGACTCGAAGGGCGAGTGGCTCGCCAACGCCCCGCTGGGCACCCGCAAGGACACCCGCGACGCCGTCCTGGCCGCCCGCAAGGCGGTCAAGGGCTGGTCCGGCGCCACCGCGTACAACCGCGGCCAGGTGCTGTACCGGGTCGCCGAGATGCTCCAGGGCCGGCGCGAGCAGTTCGCCGCCGAGGTGTCCGTCTCCGAGGGCGTCGGCTCGAAGAAGGCCGCCGCGCTGGTGGACGCCGCGATCGACCGCTGGGTCTGGTACGCGGGCTGGACCGACAAGGTCGCCCAGATCGCGGGCGGTGCCAACCCCGTCGCCGGGCCGTACTTCAACCTCTCCACCCCGGAGCCGACCGGCGTGGTCGGGATCGTCGCCCCGCAGGCCGGGTACGGGCACTCGCTGCTCGGCCTGGTCTCGGTGATCGCCCCGGCGATCGCCACCGGGAACGCGGTCGTGGTCGCGGCCGCCGCGGACGCCCCGCTGCCCGCGCTGTCGCTGGGCGAGGTGCTGGCCACCTCGGACGTCCCGGGCGGCGTGGTCAACATCATCTCGGGCGCCACCGCGGACATCGCCCCGACCCTGGCCTCGCACCAGGACGTCAACGCGCTGGACCTCACCGGGGCCATCGCCGCCGACGGCCCCGGCGCGGCGAAGGCGCTGGAAGCCGCCGCCGCGGATACCCTGAAGAGGGTGGTCCGTCCGGTGCTGGACCCGTTCGCCCAGGACTGGACCAATGCGCCCGGTACGGACCGGCTACTCTCGTTCCTGGAGACGAAGACGGTCTGGCACCCGAAGGGGATCTGACCTCCGCCGCTCCGCCGCCCGACGCAACGCCGGGCACAACTCCACAGACTGGCCGTCCCCAGTGCCCTCACCCCCCCAGGGCCCGGACGGTCATAGGACGGACCCGCGCCTCTCCCCCCCTGGCGCGGGTCCGTCGACTTTCGTCACCGGCCCCGGCGACCTTCGGCGCTCCCCGGGCCCGCGCACCCGGACCATGATCGTCCGTACCGGAAACGCACGAGGGGGAGCCGTGGGAGAGTTGATCGCCGAGCTGGCACCGCTGTTCGCGGACGGCCTCCTGCGCGGGTGGCACGTCTCCCGCACCCGCAGGCGGCTGGCCGCCGGACGGCCGGTACGGGTGCCGTGCTCGGCCCGCTCCGACCGGCCCGGCTGGCAACGCGCCTACACCAACGGGACGTTGCGCATCACCCCGGGCGCCGGGAAGGCCACCTTCGGCTCCCGCTCGCTCGGCCGCACCGACCTGCCCGTCGGCGGCACCTTCCACGAGCCCGAGCCCGACACCTGGCACAGCCAGGACTGGGCCGCCACCGGCTACCGGCCGCCCGGCGGAGGCGAGCCGGTCTACCTCCAGGTCGACAGCCGCTACCTCCCGCTGCTGCACGCCGCCCTCGCCGCCCCGGACGCGATCCGGAAGGTGTGAGCCGGACGGTTTCGGCAACCACCCGGGATGCGTCAGACTGGTGTCCCGTGAGTGACTCCCCCATGAACCCCGCACCGACCGGGCATGCCCGGGTGATCCTGCTCTCCGGGCCCTCCGGGTCGGGGAAGTCCTCGTTGGCCGAACGCAGCGGCCTGCCGGTGCTCCAGCTCGACGACTTCTACAAGGACGGGGACGACCCGACCCTGCCGCGGCTGCCGGACGGCGCCGTCGACTGGGACTCCCCGCTCTCCTGGCACCGCGACCGGGCCGTCGCCGCGATCCGCGCCCTGCACGAGCACGGCCGCGCGGACGTCCCGGTGTACTCGATCCCGGACAACGGCCGGGTCGGCACCCGGCACCTGGAGCTGGACGGCGCCGGCGCGTTCATCGCGGAGGGCATCTTCGCCGCCGAGATCACCGCCGAGTGCGCCGGGCACGGCCTGCTCGGCGACGCCCTGTGCCTGCGCAACGGCGCGCTCACCACGGCCTGGCGCCGGCTGCGCCGGGACGTCCGGGAGGGCCGCAAGTCGCTGCCGGTGCTGCTGCGCCGGGGCCTTCGGCTGATGCGGGCCGAGCGGTCCATCGTCGGACGGCAGGTCGCGCTCGGCTCGTACGCGTGCGCCGGCCCGGAGGCCGAGCGGCGGATCCGCGCCACCGCCCGGAGCGCCGAGCTGTCCGCCGTCTGAAGCCGCCCCGGGCACGACACGGGGCCCGGTGCGTCTCCCCCGCACCGGGCCCGCGCCTTCCCCGAACGGTCCTCGGCTCCCCCACGGGCGTCGCTCCCCCGAGCCGCCGCCCCCGGACCGTGACCGTCCGCTTCCCGTCCCCCGACGGGAGTCCTCGTTACGCGACCAGCTCGCCGAACGCCCGGACGGTGTCGCCGGACTTGTTCAGGTGCTCGTCCTCGCGCAGCCGGCGCAGTGCGCGCCAGATGCTGCTCTTGACCGTGCCGACGCTGATCCCCAGCACGTCGGCGATCTCCGGGTCGGTCTTGCCCTCGTAGTACCGCAGCACCAGCATGGTGCGCTGGTTCTCCGGCAGCTTCGCCAGCGCCTGCCAGAGCACGGTGCGCAGCTCGGTGCCGCCCATCGCGTCGGTGTCGCCGGCCGTCTCCGGCAGCTCCTCGGTCGGGTACTCGTTGACCTTGCGGCGCCGCCAGGCGGAGATGTGCAGGTTGGTCATGGTGCGGCGCAGGTACCCGCCGACCGCGGCCTTGTCGGTGATCCGGCCCCAGGCCCGGTAGGTGCTGAAGAGCGCGCTCTGCAGCAGGTCCTCGGCCTCGTAGCGGTCACCGGTCAGGTGGTAGGCCGTGGCGTACAGGGAGGCGCGGCGCTCGCGCACGTACGCGGTGAACTCCGTGATGTGGTCCTCCGCGACGGCCGGGTGCTCCCCCTGCGCGCCTCCCTGCCCGGCCTCGGCGGTGCGGGCCGCCGCGGGGTTCAGCCGCAGCAGCGTCGCACCGGCGGCCTCGCGGCCGGCCGGCTCCCCCGAGCCGACCGTCCGCAGGCCGTTCCCCCCGGTCCCCCGGTTCCCCCCCGGGGCGTCCTTGCCCTCGACGCGGACGGGGAGGATCCCCCGCAGCGTGAGGGTGGTGGCGGAGTCGGCCGAACTCCCCAGACGGCCGATCCCGTACAGCTCCCCCGTCCTGCCGCCGCCGCTCACCCGGCGGGCGACAGGGCTTCCACCGGTGCTGTGCGCGCACCCCCGTACGGTCACGGCACCGGAGTTCTCGTCGGTCCTGACCTCGTACCGGGTCCGGTGGGACGCGGCTGAGGAACGCGCGGTGCGGACAGCCGGGTTGGTCCGGGTCTGAAGCATGGCGTTCATCGTGCGCCCCCTGGGTCGGTACGAGCGGTTCCGGTAGCCGCCCTCCAGCCGGCCTTGCGGCCCGCTGTCCTGCGGCGACAGGGAAAATCCTGCCCGCCGGTTGTGATGGCGCTGTCCGCCGACTGTCACAGGGGTGTCACAGGCGCGGGCCGAACGTCCCGGTCCGCCTCCCTCCGTACCGGACGCCGGTGGCGGCCGTTCCGGTTCCCGGCGGGACGACGGGCGGCCCGGGGGGTGATTCGGCGCTGCCGGTGGGCCAAAATGGGGCCCGTGCCTTTCCTCCTTCTGATCGAGGACGACGACGCCATCCGTACCGGCCTCGAACTCGCCCTCACCCGCCAGGGCCACCGCGTGGCCACCGCCGCCTCCGGCGAGGACGGTCTGAGGCTCTTCAAGGAGCAGCGGCCCGACCTGATCGTGCTGGACGTGATGCTGCCCGGCATCGACGGCTTCGAGGTGTGCCGCCGGATCCGCCGCACCGACCAGCTGCCGATCATCCTGCTGACCGCGCGCTCGGACGACATCGACGTGGTGGTGGGCCTGGAGTCCGGCGCGGACGACTACGTGGTGAAGCCGGTCCAGCCGCGGGTGCTGGACGCCCGGATCCGGGCGGTGCTGCGCCGCGGCGAGCGGGAGAGCTCCGACTCCTCGGCCTACGGCAGCGTGGTGATCGACCGCGCGGCGATGACCGTCACCAAGGACGGGCAGGACCTCCAGCTCACCCCGACCGAGCTGCGGCTGCTGCTGGAGCTCAGCCGCCGCCCCGGCCAGGCGCTCTCCCGCCAGCAGCTGCTGCGGCTGGTCTGGGAGCACGACTACCTCGGCGACTCCCGCCTGGTGGACGCCTGCGTGCAGCGGCTGCGGGCCAAGGTCGAGGACGTGCCGTCCGCGCCGACGCTGATCCGCACCGTCCGGGGGGTGGGCTACCGGCTGGATCCGCCGGCCTGATCCCGACCAGCCCACCCGCCCCGAACTCCCGTACCACGACAGGCTCTTGTGACTGACCATCAGACGACTGCCCGGCGGTTCCCGACGGGCCGGTGGCGTCGGCTGCGCTCCCTGCGGGTGCGGCTGATCGCGGTGTTCGCGGCCGTCGCGCTGCTCGCCGCCGTCTCGGCCTCCGGCATCGCGTACTGGCTGAACCGCGACGCGGTGCTCAAGCGCGCCCAGGACACCGCGCTGAACGACTTCCGGGTCTCGCTCACCCGCAACGTCTCCGACCTGCCGCTGAACGCGACCTGCCCGGAGCTGGCCGCGCTGGCCTCCACCGTGGCCAGCTCCGGCCTGACGTACGACGTCGTGGTGGTCGACGCGGCGCACCCGGAGTGCCCGGCCTCCTCCGACCCGGCGCACTTCACGGCGGCCGACGTCCCGAGCGCGCTGCAGTCCACCGTTGCCAAGCCGCGCGAGGTCAGCGAGAGCAACCCCTACCCGTACCACCTGTACTGGCAGCGGCAGAACCTGGAAGGCCGGCCGTTCGTGATCGGCGGCACCAAGGTGGTGCCGAACGGTCCGACGGCGTACATGTTCAAGTCGCTGGAGAACGAGCGGGCCGACCTCAACACGCTGGGCTGGTCGCTGGCGATCGCCACGCTGCTCGCGCTGATCGGCTCGGCGCTGCTGGCCCAGGCCGCCTCGGCGACGGTGCTGCGGCCGGTCAAGCGGCTCGGCGACGCCGCCCGGCGGCTCGGCGAGGGGCGCCTGGACACCCGGCTGGAGGTCGAGGGCTCGGACGAACTCGCCGACCTGGCGCGGACCTTCAACCGGGCCGCGGAGTCGCTGCACGAGCAGGTCGAGGAGCTCAGCGCGCGCGAGGCGCAGAGCCGGCGGTTCGTCGCCGACATGTCGCACGAGCTGCGCACCCCGCTGACCGCGATGACCGCCGTGACGGACATCCTGGAGGACGAGGCCGAGTCGCTGGACCCGATGATCGAGCCGGCCGTCCGGCTCGTGGTCAGCGAGACCCGGCGGCTGTCCGACCTGGTGGAGAACCTGATGGAGGTGACCCGCTTCGACGCCGGCACCGCCAAGCTGGTCGCCGACGAGGTGGACGTCGCCGACCTGATCATGTCCTGCATCGACGGACGGGCCTGGTACGACGCCGTCGAGGTGGACGCCCCGCGCGGCATCCTGGCCGTGGTGGACCCGCGCCGGCTCGACGTGGTCTTCGCCAACCTGATCGGCAACGCGCTGAAGCACGGCGGCTCGCCGGTGCGGGTCAGGGTCCGCCAGGACGGGGAGTCCGTCGTGGTCGAGGTCTCCGACAGCGGCCCGGGCATCCCCGAGGAGGTGCTACCGCACGTCTTCGACCGCTTCTACAAGGCGGACCGGGGACGGGCCCGCTCGGAGGGCAGCGGCCTGGGCCTGTCGATCGCGATGGCCAACGCCCGGATACACGGGGGAACGATCACGGCGGCGAACGGGGAGGTCGGCGCGGTGTTCACCCTGACGCTGCCGCTGGCCCCGCCGCCTCCGCCCTCCGCGGGCGAGGCCGAGGGCGGCCCCGCCGGCGACGCCGCCGAGGACAAGGACGCCACGTGACCGCCCCGACCGAGACCGCCGCCCCGCGCACCCTCCTGCGCCGCTCCGCCGGCGTGCTGCTGCTGGCCGCGCTGGCCGCCGGCTGCGGCATCCGGCCGACCGCCGTACCGGTCGACGCCGGTGCGCCCGCCAGCCGGACAGCCTGCCCGACCAGCCCGCACATACCGACGGCCCTCGCCACCCCGCCGGGGCCCGCCCCGACGGTGTCCCCGTCCCGCGGCGGCAAGGCGGCCGCGAGCCCGAGCCCGTCGCCCACGCCGGTGGCGCCGGGCAGTGCGCCGCCGGACAACGTCTTCGGCGCGGTGCCGACCACCCCGTCCTGCCGGTAGACCGCCGGGGCGGGGCGGGCGGATGGGGCGCGGGAGGCGTCCGGGGGCGCGTTCGGGAATGTTCACGCCCGGCGTGGAACCGACGTGACGTCGGCCCACGTCCTTCCCCCCGTGCAGCGAGATGGCACCAGGACACGCGACGAGCGTTCCGGCGCGGGGACGAGGAACAGCCCGGCGGCGGCCGTCCACCGTCCCCTCCGGTTGGCCGGGCTGGCCGGGCTCACCGGCCACCTGGCACTGGCGCTCTGGCTGGTGCTGAGACCGCTGCCGGTCGCCTGGGTGTACGACGCCAACCTGACGCCGCTCGCCTCGCTCCGCTCCTCCAGCGGGTGGCAGGTCGTCGGCGAGCTCCTGCTGTTGGCTCCGCTCGGGGTACTGCTGCCGCTGGCCGGCGGCCGGCTCCGGGCCCCCTGGCTGCCGTCCTTCCTGCGCACCACCGGGGTCTCCGCGATGCTGGCGACGGCCCTGGAGTTCCTCTCCTCCTGGGCGCCCGGGCACGTGCTCAACGTGGACCACATCCTGCTGGCCGTCGTCGGCGTGGCCGTCGCCCACCTCGCGCTCGTCCCCGGCCTGCGGCACCTGCTGCGGGACCGGCGGCCGCGGGCGCCCCGGCTGCCGGTGCTCTCCGTCCCGCCGGTGGCCGCCGTCACCTCGGTCGCGGCCGTCGCGCCGGCCGCCCGCCGGGCCGCCTACGCCGAACCGACGCCGCCCGCCGGCTGAGCCGGGCGCGCCACCCGGACCACCCGGCCGCCGACCTCCACCAGCCCGTCCGGGCGCGGACCGGCCAGCAGCTGCGAGCCCCGGCCCTGGGTGACGACCAGCTCCCGGCCGAGGTCCGCGGCCAGCAGCAGGGCGGCCGCGCCGGTCGCCTCGTCCTCGTCGATCCCGTCGCCCCGCCCGGGGAAGGCCCGGGCCCGTACGGTGCCGGCCTGCTCGTCCTGCCAGGCCCAGGCGTAGACCCACTCCCCCGGCGGCGGCACCTCCAGCGCCTCCACCTCGGCCGCCGAACCGTACCGGCGCAGCGTGCGCCCCGGGGCCCACTCGGGCCTGGCCGCGATCCTGGTCAGCCCGCCCGCGCGCCGCACCGCCACCTCGCCGGCCGCCGTGACCAGCCGGTCGGCCCCGAGCAGCCAGGCGGCGCCCACGCACGGGTGGCCGGCGAACGGCAGGCGCACCGACGGGGTGTAGATGTCGATCGCCCCGCGCTCCGGGTCGTCGACGAACACCGTCTCGCTGAAGCCGAGTTCGCGGGCGATCCGCTGCCGCTCCGCCCGCCCCGGCACGGCGGCGCCGTCGCGCACCACCCCGAGCGCGTTGCCGTGGCTCCCGTCGGGCCCGCAGAAGACCCTCAGCACCTCGAACTCCGTCATGTCCCACCTCGTCGGCCGTCGCTGTCGGCAGAGCGTACCCACGGCGTACCGCGGAGGCGGCGACGGGTGCCGGCCGCCTCCGGGACGGCGCGTGCCCGTCCCCGGACGCGCGGGGCGGGCGCGCCCGGCCCGGCGGCGGGCCCCGGAAGGCCCGGCCCGGTCAGCTCCCCGGGCGGCCCCGCCCGCGGTTGCGGCGCCAGGCCACCACCAGGGTGCCGAGGCCGAGGGCGATCGCGGTCGCCCCGGTGATCGCCATCGGCTCCGGGGCCGTGCCCCCACCGGTGGCGGCCGGCCGGGGGCCCGCGGCCGGGGCCGCGACGGCCGGGGGCGGCCCGGCCGAAGGCGGGCCCGTCGCCGCCGAAGGGGCCGCGGCCGGGGCCACCGCGGCGGTGACCGGCACCGGCGCGTCCGGCTCGGGCTCCGGGGCCGGGCCGGGGTGGGGACCGGCCGGACCGGGCGCGACGGTGGCGCCCGTCGCGGTCACGGTGATGAAGTCGGCCGCCGGGCCGAGAGCCGCGGCCGCGCCCTCGCCCGGATCCGGCACGGTGGCCGCGACGGCGACCAGGGACTCGAAGAGGATCGGCGCGTCCTGGGTGAAGGCCAGCCGGAGGTCGACGGTGCGGCTCTCGCCCTTCGCCAGCGCGACGGCGTCAGCGCTCCCGGCCCCGGTCCCGGCCCCCAGCCCGTAGCAGAGCCCGGTCAGGCGCTCCGGGCAGCCTCCCCGGGCGGCCGCCCGCCACTGGCCGTCGGCGGCGCGGAACTCGAACCTGACGGTCTCCGCGGGGAGTTCGCCCGCTCCCCGGAACACGACGGCGGGCACGACCCGCAGCTCCCGGCCGCTGCGGTTGGTGAGGACCAGCCTGAACGGCTTCGCCTCCCCGCCCACGGTGAACGAGAAGGGCACGCCCTCGAACCCGACCTCCGCGGTCGCCGCCGGGGCGGTCGGCCGGGCGGTCGGCGCGGCCGGCGCGGCGACGAGCAGGCCCGGGTGGCCGCCGACCACCACGGTGGTGCGCTGCTCCGGCGGCAGGGCCGGGTCCGAGACCACGACGTCGAAGCCCGGCACCACCCGCCCGGCCGGGGCGTCGGCGGCGACGGTGAGCCGCAGCCGGTAGACCGCCTCGGCGCCGGCCGCCAGCGGCAGCGGGGCGGGCTGGTCGAGTGTCCAGGCCGCGCCGGCGCCCGCGGGGTCCGCCCTGGCGTCCTGCCACGGGGCACCGCCGGGCGAGCGGTACTCCAGCCGGAAGTGGCCCTGGCCGGCGCCGGTGCCGGTGTCCGTGAGGACGAAGGCCGAGGACGGCACCTCCAGCCCGTGGTCGGCGGTGTTGCGGAGCGTCGCGGTGAACTCCACCGGCGCGCCGCCCGCGGCGACGGTGCCGGGCAGGCCTCCGAACGCGATGGTGACGGGCGAGGGGCGGTTCTGGGTGCCCGGGGCCACCGCGACGGCCCCCGGTGCGGCGACGACGGCCGGGGCCCCGACGACGGCCGGGCCGGAGGCCAGCGTGACGGCGGCGGTCGCGGTCAGGAACCTGCGATGCCGAATGCGCAACTCAACCTCACCGGGAATGCGGGACAGGACCCATCAGAACGTGAAACCGCCTGCACGAGAGGTTGCTTCGCAAAAACGTCGGGCATTCGTCCGCCCCCCGGCCGACCGCGATCGGCAGCATCCTACCGAGCCCCCGCCGGCCGTCCGGACCGCGGAGGGCCCCCGGTTCCCCGGGGACACCCTGAGGCGACCCCGACATCCGGCTACGACTCCCCGGTAACCCTTCGGGGTGGGGAATCACCTGCCGGGCTGAGGCCCGGAGGGCGACGGCGGCGGAGTATGGAAGCAGCCCGCCGGACCGGCCGGACCGGGCCGCCACCGTACGGAGAAGACCATGAGCGCGCGCCTCGCCCGTCCCCGCCACAACCGCGTCATCGCCGGCGTCTGCGCCGGGATCGCCGAACGCTTCGGCCTGACCCCGTGGACCGTCCGACTGATCTTCCTGCTCTCCTGCCTGCTGCCCGGCCCGCAGTTCCTGCTCTACCTGGCCCTCTGGCTGCTGCTCCCCCAGGAACCGTGAGCCCGGCGGCCCGTCGCCGTGTGCCGCGGGGCCCTGGTCAGCCGGTCAGGCCGGGGAGGGCCGGGAGGGTGCTGGTCAGGCCGCCGATCGGGGTCTTGTCCAGGCCGGGGATGGTCGGGAGGGCGGCGCGCTGCTCGGCGGCGCGCTGCTGGGTGACGCCCGCCAGCGGGGTGTCACCGGCGGGGACGGCCTTGCCGACGGTCGGGGCGAGGGTGCCCAGCGTCTCGGTCACCTTGCCGGTGGCGGGCAGCTTGGCGGCGGTGTCGGTGACGGCGCCGGTCACTGCCGGGTTGGTCAACGCGCCGGTGGGCAGCCCGAGGCCGCCGGCCGCCTGGCCGTCGGCCGCGGAGGCGGTACCGGCGCCGATCGCCGCGATGGCGACGCCGAGCGCCGCGGTGCCGGCGACCTTCAGAGCCTGCTTCATGGTTGGTCCCCTTTGGGTCCTCGTCGGTGGCCGACTTCGCGCACGGAACCGGCGGACGGGCGACCGCCGCCGCGACGAGTCGGCATGACTGGCACACCGTAGTGAGCCGGTCGCACGGGCACCAAAGGCCGTTCACTCACCCGAGTGAGTAGTCGGATGAACGCCAACTCCTCTGGCGGAAGCCGGTGTTCATCCGACCGGAGCTCCCGGAGCGCCGCCCCGGCGGCTCAGCGGGCGTCGGCGCCGACGCTGAACAGCCACTCCGCCTTCAGCTCGGCGTAGCCCGGCTTGATCACGTCGTTGATCATCGCCAGCCGCTCGTCGAAGGGCAGGAACGCGGACTTCATCGCGTTCACCGTGAACCACTCCAGATCGCCCAGGGTGTACCCGAAGGCGTCCACCACGTGGCCGAACTCCCGGCTCATGCTGGTGCCGCTCATCAGCCGGTTGTCGGTGTTCACGGTGACCCGGAACTTCAGCCGGCTGAGCAGCCCGATCGGGTGCTCGGCGTACGAGGCGGCCGCGCCGGTCTGGATGTTGGAGGTCGGGCACATCTCCAGCGGGACGCGCTTGTCGCGCACGTACGCGGCCAGCCGGCCGAGCTCGACCGTGCCGTCCTCGCCCACCGTGATGTCGTCGACGATCCGCACGCCGTGGCCGAGCCGGTCGGCACCGCAGCACTGCAGCGCCTCCCAGATCGACGGCAGGCCGAAGGCCTCGCCGGCGTGGATGGTGAAGTGGTTGTTCTCGCCCTTGAGGTAGTCGAAGGCGGCCTGGTGGCGGGTGGGCGGGTAGCCGGCCTCGGCCCCGGCGATGTCGAAACCGACCACGCCCCGGTCCCGGTAGCGGTTGGCCAGTTCGGCGATCTCGGTGGAGCGGGCGGCGTGCCGCATCGCCGTCAGCAGGGTGCCGACCCGGATCCGATGGCCGGCCGCGCGGGCGTTGGCCTCGCCGAGGCGGAAGCCCTCCTGGACGGCCTCGACGACCTCGTCCAGGCTCAGCCCGGCCTCCAGGTGCTGCTCCGGGGCGTAGCGCACCTCGGCGTACACGACGCCGTCGGCGGCGAGGTCCTCGGCGCAGTCCGCGGCGACCCTGACCAGCGCCTCACGGGTCTGCATCACGGCGCAGGTGTGCGCGAAGGTCTCCAGGTAGCGGACCAGCGAGCCGGAGTCGGCGGCCTCGCGGAACCACTCGCCGAGCTCCTTGGGGTCGGTGGTGGGCAGGCCCTGGTAGCCGACGGCGGCGGCCAGCTCGACCACGGTCTCCGGGCGCAGCCCGCCGTCCAGGTGGTCGTGCAGGAGGACCTTCGGCGCGCGGCGGATCTGGTCGGCGGTGGGGATGCGCGGGCCGGTGCCCGCGGTGGTGACGGGGATCTGCTGTTCCATTGCGGAAATATAGCCCCTACGCGCGTAGACCGACTACTGCGAACACCACCGGATGGTCCAAACCGCACCGGGAATTCCACCGGCCGGTCCATGCGATCCACCAAAGCGTCAACCGCCCGCCCACCACGGCCTCAGTCGTGCTGCAACAGCCGCCCGCGCCGGGACAGCACGAAGTCCCGGAAGGCCCGCGCCGGCGGCGTCAGCGGCCGCCCCGCCGCCCAGGCGAGCCCGATCGCCCGCCGGGCGCGCGGCGCCGTCACCTCCAGCTCCACCACCCCCGGCCGGGGCACCAGGGCCGGCGGCAGCAGCGCCACCCCCAGCCCGGCCGCCACCAGCCCGCGCAGCGTCTCCGCCTCCTCCCCCTCGAAGGCCAGCCGGGGCACGAACCCCGCCTGCGCGCAGAAGCCGTCCGTGATCGCGCGCAGCCCGTACCCCTGCTCCAGGCCGACGAAGGGCTCCTCGGCCACCTCCGCCAGCCGGATCCGCCGCCGCCCGGCCAGCCGGTGGTCCGCCGGGACGACCAGGTGCAGCCGCTGCTCGTCCAGCGGCCGGGCGGCGAACGCCGGGTCGTCCGGCAGCGGCGCCACCAGGCAGAGGTCCAGCTCCCCGGACCGCAGCCGCTCCAGCATCGCCGCGCCGTAGTCCTGCACCAGCTGGAACCGCACCCGCGGGTGCGCCACGCGGAAGCCGCGCAGCAGCGCCGGCACCGCGTCCGGGCCCATCGTGTGCAGGAAGCCGAAGGCGACCAGGCCCACCTCGGGATCCGCCTCCGCCCGGGCCGCCGCCGCGCCGCGCTCGACCTCGGCCAGCGCCCGCTCCACCGAGGCCAGCAGCAGCCGGCCCGCCCTGGTGAGGCGGACCGTCCGGCCCTGACGGGCCAGCAGGTCCACCCCCAGCTCCTCCTCCAGCCGGGCCACCGCGCGCGACAGCGTCGGCTGCGGCACCCCGAGCAGCGCGGCCGCCTGGGTCACGTGCTCCAGCCGGGCCACCGCCGCGAACTGCGCCAGCCGGGGCGCCAGCAGCACGGCCGGCTCCTGCGGCCCCAACTCGGCCGTCCGGTACCGCTGATCGCCCTCCACCGCTTCCGGGCCGTACATCCCCGCACCACCTCACCTCATACGCCAGTGCATCGATCATCCCCGCTTCATGCATTGGACGCATCAAGACCGACGGGCCTACCGTCGACGACATGCAGCCCGCCGATACCGGGGCATCCGTGACCACCCCGGATGCCCCCGCCCCCGCCCCCTCCGCCGCCCGCGCGACGGACGACCGCCTCCGCCCCGGCCTGCGCGCCTTCCGCCACGCCAACCTCGCCCTGTTCGCCGCCGGGGTCGCGACCTTCGTCCTGCTCTACGCCACCCAGGGCCTGCTGCCGGTCCTCTCGGCCGATCTCGGCCTCACCCCCGGCCAGGCCAGCTGGACGGCCTCCGCCGCCACCCTCGGCCTCGCCCTCGGACTGCTCCCGGCCAGCGCGCTCTCCGACCGGTACGGCCGCACCGCGGTGATGACGGCCTCCACCCTCGCCGCCTCCGTCCTCGCGCTCGCGCTGCCCTTCGCGCCGGACCTCACCACCCTCGTCGCCCTGCGGGTCCTCCAGGGCGCCGCCCTCGCCGGGCTGCCCGCCACCGCGATGGCCTACCTCGCCGAGGAGGTCCACCCCGGCGCGCTGCCCTCCGCGATGGGCCTGTACGTGGCCGGCAACAGCATCGGCGGCATGGGCGGCCGGCTGGTCTCCGGCTGGACCGCCGCCGGGTTCGGCTGGCGCTGGGGCCTCGCCGCCTCCGCCGTCCTCGCCCTGCTCGCCACGCTCGCCTTCCGGCTGCTGATCCCCGCCGCCCGGCACTTCACCCCGGCCCCGGTGGACGCCCGGGCCCTGGCCCGCACCGTCGGACGGCACCTGCGCAACCCGCTGCTGGTGCGGCTGTACGCGCTCGGAATGCTGTTCATGGCGGTGTTCGGGGCGGTCTACAACACCGTCGGCTACCGGCTGATCGCCGCGCCGTTCCACCTGCCGGAGTCGATCGCCGCCTCGATCTTCGTGGTCTACCTGGTCGGCACCGGCACCTCCGCCGCGGCCGGCCGGCTCTCCGGCCGCCTCGGCCGGCGCGGCGCCCTCTACGTCTCCATCGGCGTGACGGCGGCCGGCCTGCTGCTCTCCCTCGCCGAGTCGCTGGTCTGCGCCCTGCTCGGGCTGGTCCTGATCACGGCCGGCTTCTTCGCCGGCCACGCCACCGCCTCCTCCTCGGTCGGCCGCACCGCCACCGAGGGCCGCGCCCAGGCCTCCGCCCTGTACCTGATCGCCTACTACCTCGGCAACAGCCTCGGCGGCACCCTCGGCGCCGACGCCTACCACGCCACCGGCTGGCCCGGCGCCGCCACCGTCGGCCTCACGGCCATGGCCCTCGCCGCCGCCGTCACCCTCTACGCCACCCGCCGGGCCCACGCGGCCCGGCGCTCGGCCGCGGCCGTCCGGGCCTGAGGGACGCGAAGGAGCCCGTACCCGGCGACCGGGTACGGGCTCCTCGACGGTGTTCAGGCAGCGCGCCCCCGGAAGCGGACAGTCGCCGCCTCCTCGGGGCTCCGCTCCACCTGCTCGCGCGGCAGTTCACGCGTACGGCGGGTCCTCCACCGGACGGGTCCACCGGCCCGATCTCGACGGTGAAGCGGTCGACTCCCCTGGGCGGCAGCGTAGGGCACGCTGCCGCACACACGGTCATCGCCCGACTACGCGATGCGGTCGAGCACGATCGGGTTCGGGGTGAACGCCGTGCCCGCCGGGGCGACCTCGATGCCGCCGGCCAGGGCCTCGACGGCGTAGTCGAAGCGCTCCGGGGTGTCGGTGTGCAGGGTCAGCAGGGGCCGGCCGGCCACCACGGTGTCCCCGGGCTTGGCGTGCAGTTCGACGCCGGCCCCGGCCTGCACCGGGTCCTCCTTGCGCGCGCGGCCCGCGCCCAGGCGCCAGGCGCAGACGCCGACCGCGTACGCGTCCAGCGCGGTGAGCACGCCGGAGGCGGGCGCCGGGATGACGTGCTGCTCGCGGGCGACCGGCAGCGGGGCGTCGACGTCGCCGCCCTGGGCGGAGATCATGCGCCGCCAGTGGTCCATCGCGGAGCCGTCGCGCAGCGCGTCCGCCGGGTCCTTGCCCCGGACGCCGGCCGCGGCGAGCATCTCGCGGGCGAGCGCCAGGGTCAGCTCGACGACGTCGGCCGGGCCGCCGCCCGCGAGCACCTCCAGGGACTCCCGGACCTCCAGCGCGTTGCCCGCGGTGAGGCCGAGCGGGGTGGACATGTCGGTCAGCAGGGCGACGGTGTTGACGCCGGCCGTGGTGCCCAGGCCGACCATGGTGCGGGCGAGCTCGCGGGCGTCGTCCAGGTTCTTCATGAACGCCCCGGAGCCGACCTTGACGTCCAGCACCAGCGCGCCGGTGCCCTCGGCGATCTTCTTCGACATGATCGAGGAGGCGATCAGCGGGATGGCCTCGACGGTGCCGGTCACGTCGCGCAGCGCGTACAGCTTCTTGTCGGCCGGGGCGAGGCCGTCGCCCGCCGCGCAGATCACCGCGCCGGCGGAGCGCAGCACGTCCATCATCTCCTCGTTGGAGAGCAGGGCGCGCCAGCCGGGGATGGACTCCAGCTTGTCGAGGGTGCCGCCGGTGTGGCCGAGGCCGCGGCCGGACAGCTGCGGGACGGCGGCGCCGCAGGCGGCGACCAGCGGGGCGAGCGGCAGGGTGATCTTGTCGCCGACGCCGCCGGTGGAGTGCTTGTCGCTGGTGGGCAGCGGCAGCGAGGAGAAGTCCATCCGGACGCCGGAGCGGATCATGGCGTCGGTCCAGCGGCTGATCTCGTGCGGCCGCATCCCGTTCAGCAGGATCGCCATCGCCAGCGCGGACATCTGCTCGTCGGCGACCTCACCGCGGGTGTAGGCGTCGATGACCCAGTCGATCTGAGCGTCGCTCAGCTCTCCGCGGTCGCGCTTGGTCCTGATGACGGAGATGGCGTCCATGCGTGCTCCAAGAGGGGTTTCAAAAGCGAAGAGTGTCGCGAGATGACCGGGTTCCGGCCCACTCGCGACACTCTACGCGCGTAACAGAAAAGGAATCCAGACCTCGAAGGGCCCTTACATCCGCTCGGGTCCGAAGGCGTCCGGGAGGACCTCGCTCATCGGCTTGATGCCGGAGGGCAGCTCTATCAGCAGCTGGGGCCCGCCGTGCTCGTACAGCAGCTGGCGGCAGCGCCCGCACGGCATCAGCAGTTCGCCGGCGCCGTCCACGCAGGTGAAGGCGACCAGCCGGCCGCCGCCGGAGGAGTGCAGCGCGGACACCAGCCCGCACTCGGCGCACAGCCCCAGCCCGTACGAGGCGTTCTCCACGTTGCAGCCGGTGACCACCCGGCCGTCCTCCACCAGCGCGGCCGCGCCGACCGGGAAGCCGCTGTACGGGGCGTACGCGTGGCCCATCGCCGAGCGCGCCGCCTCGCGCAGGCGCTCCCAGTCGATCGCGGACGGCGCCGCGGGCAGGTCGGCCGTCACTTGCCCTGGCCCTTCCGGTAGACCTGGCCGTCCGCCTTCGGCATCCGCAGCCGCTGCGAGGCCAGGGCGAGCACCACCAGGGTGATCGCGTACGGCGTGGCGACGATCAGCGGGCGCTGCACCTCCTCGGTGAACGCGTACCAGCAGAGCAGGCCCGCGGCGGCCGCGGCGGCGAGGGCCGTCGCGAGGTACTTGCGGCGGTACAGGTGCCAGAGCGCGAGCAGGACCATCGCGATGCCGACGATCAGGATCAGCACGTGCACCGACTCCGGGTCGCGCAGCTGGAGGCTGTCGGTGAAGCCGAACAGGCCGGCGCCCATGGCGAGGCCGCCGGGCATCCAGTTGCCGAAGATCATCGCGGCGAGGCCGATGAAGCCGCGGCCGGCCGTCTGGCCGTCCTTGTAGAAGTGCGCGGCGACCAGCGAGAGGTACGCGCCGCCGAGGCCCGCGAAGGCACCGGAGGCGGTGACCGCCAGGTACTTGTACTTGTAGACGTTGACGCCCAGCGACTCGGCGGCGGTGGGGTTCTCGCCGCAGGAGCGCAGCCGCAGGCCGAACACCGTGCGCCAGAGCGCGAAGTAGCTGGCCACGATCAGCGCGGCGGCGAGCAGCACGACCACCGAGATGTTGGTGACCAGGCCGCCGAGCACGCCCGCGACGTCCGAGACGAAGAACCAGTGGTGGCCCTCGATGTCCTTCAGGCCGGAGGACAGTCCGGGGACGGTGATGTACGGCAGCGGATCGGCCGGCGGGGACTGGTTCTGCCCGGCGCCGAAGGCCACGTAGTCCTTGTAGTAGATCCGGTTGACGTACGCGCAGATGCCGGGGATCAGCAGGTTGATGCCGACGCCGGAGACGATGTGGTCGACGCCGAAGGTGACGGTGACGAGCGCGTGCAGCAGGCCGCCGGCCGCGCCGCCCGCCATGCCGGCCAGCAGGCCGACCCACGGGTTGACCAGGTAGCCCGCCCAGGCGCCGCAGAAGGTGCCGGCGACCATCATGCCTTCGAGGCCGATGTTGACCACGCCGGCCCGCTCGGACCAGAGGCCGCCCAGACCGGCCATGCCGATCGGCACGGCCGCACCGAGCGCGGCGGTGACCTGCCCGGAGGAGGTCAGCGAGTGGTTGCCGGTGGCCATGCCCACGGCGGCGACCAGCACCAGGGCGCCCGCGATCAGCAGGAGCACCACCGGCCAGGACAGCTTGCGCTTCTTCGCGGGCGCGCCCGACGCCTTCGGGCGCGCAGCGGTGGCCGTACTCATGCGGAGACCTCCTTCTTCTCGGCGGCCGCGGCGGCCTGGGCGGCGAGCTCGGCGCCGACCCGCTTCTGCTGGCGGACCAGGCCGTAGCGGCGCACCAGCTCGTACGCGACGACGACGCAGATGACGATGGTGCCCTTCATGACGTCGACGATCTCGAAGGGGAACTCGCCGTTCAGGGGCAGCGGCAGCACCGAGCCGGCGGCGTCCAGGAAGGCGAACAGCAGCGCCGCGAAGGCGATGCCGATCGGGCTGTTGCGGCCGAGCAGGGCGATCGAGATGCCCAGGAAGCCCAGTCCGGGCTGGAAGGTCTGGCCGAAGTAGTACGAGTTCTGCAGCAGTTCGGGCAGGCCGATCAGACCGGCGATCGCACCGGAGACGACCATCGAGACGACGACCATCTTCCGGACGTTCACGCCGGAGGCCGTCGCGGCGCTCTCCGAGCGGCCGGTGGCGCGCAGGTCGAAGCCGAAGCGGGTGCGGGTCAGCACGAACTGGAAGACCACGCCGACGACGAGGGCGACCACCAGGAAGCCCCAGAGCCTGCCGCCGTTCGTCTCGATCGAGAAGAAGTGGCTGGACTCCGAGACCGGCTTGGTCTGGATCGAGTTGCTGGTGCCGCTGACCTTGGGCGCGAAGATCCCCGGGACGAGCAGCACGCCGACGATCGCGGTGGCGATCGAGTTCAGCATGATGGTCGAGATGACCTCGCTGACGCCGCGGTAGACCTTCAGCAGGCCGGCGACGCTCGCGTACAGACCGCCGACCACCATCGCGGTGAGCAGCAGCAGCGGGATCTGGAGGACGGCCGGCAGGTCGAGCTGGCTGCCGACGAAGGCCGCGAACAGCGCCGCGACCTTGTACTGGCCCTCGACGCCGATGTTGAACAGGTTCATCCGGAACCCGAACGCGGCGGCCGCGGCGGCCAGGTAGTACGTGCTGGTCCGGTTGAGGATGTTGACCTGGCCGTCCGCCTTGGTGGCGTACGTGATCATCACGTTCCACGCGTCGAACGGGTTCTTGCCCGAGGTGGCCAGCAGGACGGAGCAGATCGCGACGGACAGCACGATCGCGAGCACCGGTGCGGCCAGCGCGAGCGCGATCCGCTCGCCGCTGAACCGCTGCGCCAGGCCGGGCTTGGCGGCGGCGGGGTTGGGACTGGTCATGGGTTACTCCCCCGCCTGCGGGTCGTCGGCGGTGTCGGTGGGCTGGTCCCCGGCCTCGGCCTCGGTGCCCTCGGCCGCGACGGCGTGCGCCTCGGCGACGGCCTGCGGCTCGGACTCCAGGTGGCCGCTGGCGGCACCGGTCATCGCGGTGCCGAGGTCCTCGGCGGTGACGGTGGCCGGGTCGGCGTCGGCGACCAGGCGGCCGCGGTAGATCACCCGGATGGTGTCGGACAGGCCGATCAGCTCGTCCAGGTCGGCGGAGATCAGCAGCACGGCCAAGCCGGCCCGCTGGGCGACCCGGATGTGCTCCCAGATCTGCGCCTGTGCGCCGACGTCCACACCGCGGGTGGGGTGGGCGGCGATCAGCAGCTTGGGCTGGTGGCTCATCTCGCGGCCGATGATCAGCTTCTGCTGGTTGCCGCCGGAGAGCGAGGCCGCGGTGACCTCGATGCCGGGGGTGCGGACGTCGTACTGCTCGACGATCCGCTGGGTGTCCGCCCGGGCGGCGGACGGGTCGAGCAGCAGGCCCCTGGAGTTGGGCGCCTCGGTGACGTGGCCGAGGATGCGGTTCTCCCAGAGCGGGGCCTCCAGCAGCAGGCCGTGCCGGTGGCGGTCCTCGGGGATGTAGCCGATGCCGGCCTCGCGGCGGGCCCGGGTCTGGGAGCCGGAGATGTCCCGGCCGTCCAGGGTCACGGTGCCGGCGCTCAGCGGCAGCATGCCCATGATGGCCTCGACCAGCTCGGCCTGGCCGTTGCCCTCGACCCCGGCGATGCCGAGGATCTCGCCCTTGCGGATGCGCAGCGAGATGTCGTCCAGGACGACGCGCTCGATGCCCTCGGCGTCGGTCTTGGAGATCCGCAGGCCCTCGACGCCGAGCATCTCGGCCTCGGTGACGGTCGACTCCCGGCTCTCCGGGGAGGGCAGCTCGGCGCCGACCATCAGCTCGGCGAGCTGGCGGGCGGTGACGGCCTTCGGGTCGGCGTCGCCGACCGTGGTGCCGCGCCGGATGACGCTGATCGCGTCGGCCACCGCGAGCACCTCGTGCAGCTTGTGCGAGATGAAGATGACGGTGACGCCCTCGGACTTCAGCTCCCGCAGGTTGTCGAACAGCGCGTCGACCTCCTGCGGGACGAGCACCGCCGTGGGCTCGTCCAGGATGAGGATCTTGGCGCCGCGGTACAGCACCTTGAGGATCTCGACGCGCTGGCGGTCGGCGACGCCGAGGTCCTCGACCAGGGCGTCCGGGCGCACGCCCAGGCCGTACTGGTCCGAGATCTCCCTGATCTTCGCCTTCGCCCTGGCCCCGATGCCGTGGAGCTTCTCGCCGCCGAGGACGACGTTCTCCCACACGGTGAGGTTGTCGGCGAGCATGAAGTGCTGGTGCACCATGCCGACGCCGCGGGCGATGGCGTCGCCGGGGGTGTTGAACTCGCACTGCTCGCCGTTGATCGCGATGGTGCCCTCGTCCGGCTTCTGCATGCCGTAGAGGATCTTCATCAGCGTCGACTTGCCGGCGCCGTTCTCGCCCATCAGGGCGTGCACGGTGCCGGTGCGCACGGTGAGGTTGATGTCGTGGTTGGCCACGACGCCCGGGAAGCGCTTGGTGATGCCGCGCAGTTCGACGGCCGGTGTCGCCGTCCCCGCGCTGGGGGTGCCGTCCTCGCGCGGGGGGACGGGGTCGGATGCGGTGATGGCGATCTCCTGGTGGTCTGGAGGCGCGTCGTTGCGCGGGGAGGGCCAAGGGGGAACGTGGGGGGACGGAACGGGGCCCGGGGGTACGCGTTGAGCGCACCCTTCCGGGCCCCTCCCGTGCATTCGTGACATCGCGCTGCCGGGCAGGCGGCAGGCGCTGCGGCGTCCGGGACGCGCGGTCCTTACTGGGCCGGCGCGGTCGGGATCGTGGTGGCGCCGGACTTGATGGCGTCCTCGGCGGCCTTCAGCTTGTCCTGGATGTCGTCGATCTTGCCGCCGGTCTTGGAGAGCGACACACCGTCGGCCTTCAGGTCGAACAGCTTGATGCCGGTCGGGGTCTGGCCCTGCTTGACCGACTGGACGTACGAGAACACCGCGGTGTCGACGTTCTTGACCATCGAGGTCAGGATGGCGTTCTTGTACTTCGCCAGGGCCGGCTGGTTGGCCTGGTCGGAGTCGACGCCGATGGCCATCTTGCCGGCGTTGGAGACGGCCTCGATGGCGCCGTTGCCGGAGGAGCCGGCGGCGGTGTAGATGACGTCCGCGCCCTTGTCGAGCTGGCCCTGGGCGGCCTCCTTGCCCTTGTCGGGCGAGGTGAAGCCGGTGAAGTCCGGCGGGGTGCTCAGGTAGGTGGTCTCGACCGTGATGTTCGGGTCGACGGACTTCACGCCCGCCTTGTAACCGGCCTCGAACTTCTTGATCAGCTCGGACTGCACACCGCCGATGAAGCCGACGTGCTTGGCCTTCGACTTGTTCGCGGCGGCGACACCGGCCAGGTACGAACCCTCCTGCTCGGCGAAGAGCAGCGAGGTGACGTTGGCCGGCTGGTCCTTGTCGTTCGAGTCGATGATCGCGAACTTGACGCCCGGGTTGTCCTTGGCGACCTTGTTGACCGCCTGCTGGTAGACGAAGCCGACCGCGACGATGGTCTTGTAGCCGCCGTCGATCAGGTTCTTGAGGCGGGTCTCCTTGTCGGCCTCGGCCTCGCCCGGCTTGGCCTCGGCCTCGGTGACGGCGACGCCCAGCTCGGACTTGGCCCGGTCGAGGCCGCGGGCGGCGGAGTCGTTGAACGACTGGTCGCCACGGCCGCCGATGTCGTAGGCCATGCCGACCTTGAGCGAGCCGTCGCCCGAGCCGGCGGAGGAGGAGTCGGTGCTCTTTGCGCCGCAAGCGGCGAGCGAGGCCATGCCCAGGGAACCCGAGAGCACAACCGCGGCGAGCTTCATTGAACGGCGCAAGGGGATATCTCCTTCTACACGCAACCGTTTAGCGTGGTCGGACGCCACCGTAACGCGCGTAGAACACGGTTGTGTTACGGGGTGGCGGAGCGTTCGGGTTGTTATCAAACCGTGGTCTGACGTCTTTCCCGCGGCTCTTTCCCCTGTACGGACGGTGATCCGGGGGCGGTTCGGCGCGCTGTGGAGGCCCGTTCGGCCCAGCTTACGGAAACCGCCCGGGGGGCGCGTGCGAAGACGCGCACCGCGCCCCGGGCCCCCGGCTCCGCCCCCGGAACCGCCGTCAGCTGCCGTCCGCCTCCAGGGCCAGCGCCGCGAACAGCTCCACCCCGATGCCGATCGCCCGTTCGTCCACGTCGAACCGGCCCTGGTGCAGGTCGCGGACGGCCGGGTCGCCGGGCGGGCGGACGCCGAGCCTGGCCAGCGCGCCCGGGGCGTGCTCCAGGTACCAGGAGAAGTCCTCGCCGCCCAGGCTCTGCTCGGTGCCCTCCACCACCTGGACGCCGTCGCCGCCGAAGCGGGCGTTCATCGTCTCGTCCAACCGGGCGACCGAGACCGCCTCGTTGACCACCGGCGGCACCCCGCGGTGGTAGTCCAGCGTCCACTTGGCCCGGTGGGTCTCGGCCAGCTTGGCGATCAACTCGTGCAGCAGGTCCGGCGCCTCGCGCCAGCCGTCCAGCTCCAGGCAGCGGACGGTGCCCTCCAACTCGGCGTGCTGCGGGATGACGTTGGGCGCGGAGCCGGAGGCGATCCGCCCCCAGACCAGGCTGACGCCCCAGCGCGGGTCCATCCGGCGGGCCAGCGCGCCCGGGAGGTCGGCGGCCGCCCGGGCGACCGCGGTGACCAGGTCGGTGGTCAGGTGCGGACGGGCGGTGTGCCCGCCGGGGCCGTCCAGGTGGAGCACCAGGCGGTCGCAGGCCGAGGTGATCGCGCCGACCCGCAGGGCGATCCGGCCGACCTCCACCTTCGGGTCGCAGTGCACCGCGAAGATCCGCCCGACGCCCGCCATCCCGCCGGCCTTGACGACGTCCAGCGCACCGCCCGGCATGACCTCCTCCGCGGGCTGGAACACCAGCCGCACGGGGCGGCTCAGCTCCCCGGTGCGG
The DNA here is from genome assembly GCF_044391605.1 of Kitasatospora sp. NPDC018619. Classification (NCBI taxonomy): domain Bacteria; kingdom Bacillati; phylum Actinomycetota; class Actinomycetes; order Kitasatosporales; family Streptomycetaceae; genus Kitasatospora; species Kitasatospora sp. NPDC018619. The sequence continues at coordinate 377,973 of NZ_JBISAI010000003.1, read as the reverse complement.
ACGGCCTCGGCCAGCACCAGGCCGGTGCCGAGCACCACCGCGGTGTGCACGTCGTGGCCGCAGGCGTGGGCCCGGCCGGGGACGGTGGAGCGGTACGGCACGTCGGTCTTGGCGTCGTCGATCGGCAACGCGTCGATGTCGGCGCGGAAGGCGAGGAACTCCGTGTCCGGGGCGGTGCCGGGCGGGACGATGTCGACGAGCAGGCCGGTGCCGCCGGGCAGCACCCGGGGTTCGAGGCCGGCGGCCTCCAGCCGGTCGCGCAGCAGCCCGGTGGTTCGGAACTCCTGGCGGCCCAGCTCCGGGTGCCGGTGCAGGTCACGGCGGAAGGCGATCAGCTCGGGCTCCAGCGCCCGTACCCGGTCGCGCAGATCGGCGGCGGGGCGTACGGGGGCGAGAGTCGTGCCCGGCTGAGCGGGCTCAGGACGGTTCATCTCGCCAATCGTAGGCCTGCTGGGGGGTTTTGGCCCGACTTCCGGAAAACTAGTCCCCGGATGGGCGCATACCGGCCGGACACGTGGGTATGACATCTTGTTTCAGCCGCCTTCCCCGGGTTGCGTGCCCTGTGCAACGATCCCCCGGGCCGGTGGTCACGGCCGTCCCCCGCCCGACGGCACGCGCTGGTTGACGGCCGTTCAGCCGGTGGTCAGAAGCGCTCCACCGGGGCGTACGTCCCCCACACCCCGCGCAGCGCGTCGCAGACCTCGCCGACGGTGGCCCGGGCGGCCAGCGCCTCCTTCATCGGGTAGAGCACGTTCCCCGGCCCCTCGGCGGTGCGGCGCAGCCCGTCCAGCGCCCGGGTGACGGCGCCGGCGGAGCGCTCGGCGCGCAGCCGGGCCAGCCGCCGCGCCTGCCGCGCCTCGATCGCCGGGTCCACCCGCAGCGGCCGGTACGGCTCCTCCGTGTCCGACCGGAAGCGGTTGACGCCGACCACGGTCCGCTCCCCCGCCTCCGTCTCCCGCTGGACCCGGTAGGCGGTGCGCTCGATCTCGCCCTTCTGGTATCCGCGCTCGATCGCGGCCACCGCGCCGCCCTGCTCCTCGATGCGGTCCATCAGCGCCAGCACGGCGGCCTCCACCGCGTCGGTGAGCGACTCGACGGCGTAGGAGCCGGCGAACGGGTCGACGGTGGCCGTCAGGTCGGTCTCGTGGGCGAGCACCTGCTGGGTGCGCAGGGCCAGCCGGGCGGCCTTCTCGGTGGGCAGCGCGATCGCCTCGTCGAAGCTGTTGGTGTGCAGCGACTGGGTGCCGCCGAGCACCGCGGCGAGCGCCTGGACCGTCACCCTGGCCAGGTTGACCTCGGGCTGCTGGGCGGTGAGCTGCACTCCGGCGGTCTGGGTGTGGAAGCGCAGCATCTGCGAGCGCGGGTCCCGGGCGCCGAAGACGTCCCGCATGGTCCTGGCCCAGATCCGGCGTGCCGCCCGGAACTTGGCCACTTCTTCGAGCAGGGTCGTGCGGGCCACGAAGAAGAAGGAGAGCCGGGGCGCGAAGTCGTCCACGGCCATCCCGGCGGCGATCGCGGTGCGGACGTAGGCGATCCCGTTGGCCAGGGTGAAGGCGACCTCCTGCGCGGGATCGGCCCCGGCCTCGGCCATGTGGTAGCCGGAGACGGAGACGGTGTTCCAGCGCGGGACCTCTGCCCGGCAGTACCGGAACACGTCGGCGGCCAGCCGCAGCGAGGGCTCCGGCGGGAAGATGTAGGTGCCGCGGGCGATGTACTCCTTCAGCACGTCGTTCTGGACCGTCCCGGTGAGCGCCGCCGGCGCCACCCCCTGGGCCTCGCCGACCAGTTGGTACAGGAGCAGGAGCAGGGCGGCGGGCGCGTTGATGGTCATCGAGGTGGACACCCCGCCGAGCGGGATGCCCTCGAACAGCTCGGCCATGTCCTCGACGCTGTCCACGGCGACGCCCACCCGGCCGACCTCCCCGGCGGCGAGCGGGGCGTCCGAGTCGTAGCCCATCTGGGTGGGCAGGTCGAAGGCGACCGACAGGCCGGTGCCGCCCCCCGCGATCAGCTGCCGGTAGCGGGCGTTGGACTCGGCGGCGGTGCCGAAGCCCGCGTACTGGCGCATCGTCCAGGGCCGGCCGGTGTACATCGTCGGGTACACGCCCCGGGTGTACGGGTACGCCCCCGGCCGGCCCAGCCGGGCGTCGGCGTCCCAGCCGGCCAGCGACTCGGGGCCGTACAGCGGCTCGATCTCGAAGCCGGACTCGGCGCGGCGGGGCTCGGCTGCCATGGGGTCCTCCGGGGCTCGGGGGGTCGGGGCCGCCGCACGGCCGGGCCCCGCGCTGCCGGGGCCCGCACCGGCGGGGTCCTCGCACTATCCGGGTCCGCGCCGGGCGGCGGGCGCCCGGCCCGCCGGAGCGCAGGCGCGGTTGAGATGATCGGGTGAACGAGCGACGAGCCCCAGGGAGTGGCAATGACCGAGCAGAAGGTGGCCGTGGTCACCGGTGCCAGCAGCGGGATCGGCGCGGCGACCGCCCGCCGGCTGGCCGCCGAGGGCTTCGAGGTGGTCCTGACCGCCCGCCGCACCGACCGGATCGAGGCGCTGGCCGGAGAGATCGCCGAGCGGGGCGGCAGCGCCCGGGCCGTCACCCTGGACGTCACCGACCGGGCCGCCGTGGACGCCTTCGCGGCGGCCGTCGGCCGGGTGGACGTCCTGGTGAACAACGCCGGCGGCGCGATCGGCGCCGAGACCGTCGAGCACGGCGACCCGGCCGACTGGCGGGCCATGTACGAGGTGAACGTGCTCGGCGTGCTGCACGTGACCCAGGCCCTGCTGCCGGCCCTGCGGGCGACCGGCGACGGCACCGTGCTGGTGCTCTCCTCGACCGCCGCGCTGGCCGCGTACGAGGGCGGCGGCGGGTACGTCGCCGCCAAGCACGCCGCCCACACCATCGCCGCCACGCTGCGCCTGGAGCTGTGCGGGGAGCCGATCCGGGTGATCGAGATCGCCCCCGGCATGGTGAGGTCCGAGGGCTTCGCGGTCACCCGCTTCCGCGGCGACGAGGAGAAGGCCGCCGCGGTGTACGCGGGCGTGGCCGAACCGCTCACCTCCGAGGACATCGCGGACACCGTGGCGTGGGCGGTCACCCGGCCCCCGCACGTCAACGTCGACCTGCTGGTGGTCCGTCCCCGGGCGCAGGCCGCCAACCACAAGGTCCACCGCGCCTGAGGCCCCCCGGGGCGGGTGGGACAAGGGAGGGCGCTGACACGCGAGTGTCAACGTCACAACTTGATAGCTCGTCCGGATGAATCCGGCGCGCGCCCTCCCCAACTGATGACCGCTCAACTACCTTTGAGGCGCTGGACGACCGGCGCTCGTGCGCCCCTCGGCAGCCCCCGTCCCACCTGCGCACGACCCCTCTCCACCGGCACCTTCCCGCCCTCACGAGGAGGACCCGCTGGCCAGCGACATCCCGTCACAGCGGCTCGACGTCAGAACAGAGCCGACCCTCCTGGGGTTGCACCGCTTCAACGAAGCCGACGCCGGCGCGGCCGAGGAGGCCCTGCTGGCCTGCTGCGGCAGCCACCGCTGGGCCCTGCGGCTCACCGCCCACCGGCCCTACCCCGACATAGAGTCCCTGCTGGCCGCCGCCAGCGAGGCCTCCTACGACCTGCGCCCGGCCGACCTCACCGAGGCGCTGGCGGACGAGAGCTGGATGCCGCAGCCGCTGCTCGGCATGCGGGCCCCCGGCAGCCAGGCCGCGCACACCGCGCTGCGGGCGGCGCACGCCGCGTACGAGGCCCGGTTCGGCCACGTGTTCGTGGTCTGCCTGGAGGGCCTCGCGCCGGAGGAGATGCTCGACGCCGTGCTCTCCTCGATCCGCACCCGCCTCGCCAACGACCCGGACGAGGAGCGGCTGATCGCGGCCGACGAACTCCGCCGGATCGCCCTGACCCGCCTGGAGCACCTGGTCGCGACCCACTCGGAGGCCGCGGCGCGCTGAGCCCGCACCACCCGCCCCCTCACCCGCCCGGGTGAGGTCACCCGCCGGAGCCCGCGCATCCCCCCGGACGAGTGAACCGGGCCACCACCGACCCCGCACCGGCCCGCGACGCCCCGCCCCGTGCCCACCGGCACGGGGCGCGAGCATGCCGTCACCCGTGGTGATGACCCGGGGTTTGGTTCCCGCCGCACTAGGCCAGAAGTGCCTGATTGATCACACCTGGGGCCCCCGGAGGCGGTTCACGACAAGGCGTCGATAGGATGCTGGCGGCCGGTGGACCGTACCCGGCCGGGCTGACCGACACCGAAGCCGGCCGAGCCCCCAATCGCTTCCGGAGGGTTTTTCCGTGCCGGCTGGAACGCTGTACCGCGGCCGGGAAGGCATGTGGAGCTGGGTGGCTCATCGAGTCACCGGCGTCCTCATCTTCTTCTTCCTGTTCGCCCACGTCCTGGACACCGCCCTCGTGCGAGTGTCGCCGGAGTCCTACGACACCGTCATCCAGACGTACAAGACTCCGCTCGTGAACCTGATGGAGTACGGCCTGGTGGCCGCCATCCTGTTCCACGCCCTGAACGGCCTGCGCGTCGTCGCAGTGGACTTCTGGTCCAAGGGCCCGAAGTACCAGAAGCAGATGCTCTGGAGCGTCGTCGGCGTCTGGGTCGTCCTGATGGCCGGTTCCTTCTACGGGATCCTCCAGCACACGCTGATCTCCTGGTTCGGGAAGTGAGCCGAGACATGTCCACGGAAATCTCCGACGCCGTCGTCGTCCCGTCCAAGCAGGCGCACACCGGCACGGGCCTCGGCACCGGCAACCCGGCCGACGCGTTCGTCATCGAGCCCCCGCGCAAGCGGACCGCGAAGACCCCGCGCCGCACCCGGACCAACTTCGAGATGCTGGCCTGGCTCTTCATGCGCCTGTCCGGTGTCGTCCTGGTCGTCCTGATCCTCGGCCACCTGCTGATCATGCTGGTGCTCGACGGCGGCGTCTCCAAGATCGGCTTCGCCTTCGTGGCCGGCCGCTGGGCCTCGCCGTTCTGGCAGGGCTGGGACCTCCTGATGCTCTGGCTCGCCATGCTGCACGGCGCCAACGGCATGCGCCAGGTGATCAACGACTACGCCGAGAAGGACTCGACCCGGCTCTGGCTCAAGGGGCTCATGGGCACCGCCACGGTCTTCACCGTGCTGCTGGGCACCCTGGTGATCTTCACCTTCGACCCCAACATCTGAGCCGCGAGCACCATCGACCATCGGCAGAGGCCAGAGGCGAGTTAACCCCCCATGCAGATTCACCAGTACGACACCGTCATCGTCGGCGCCGGCGGCGCCGGCATGCGCGCGGCCATCGAGTCGACGCAGCGCAGCCGCACCGCCGTCCTGACCAAGCTCTACCCGACCCGGTCCCACACCGGCGCGGCCCAGGGCGGCATGTGCGCCGCGCTGGCCAACGTCGAGGAGGACAACTGGGAGTGGCACACCTTCGACACGGTCAAGGGCGGTGACTACCTGGTCGACCAGGACGCCGCCGAGATCATGTGCAAGGAGGCCATCGACGCCGTCCTCGACCTGGAGAAGATGGGCCTGCCCTTCTCCCGCACCGAGCAGGGCCGGATCGACCAGCGCCGCTTCGGCGGCCACTCCCGCAACCACGGCGAGGCCCCGGTCCGCCGCTCGTGCTACGCGGCCGACCGCACCGGCCACATGATCCTCCAGACGCTGTTCCAGAACTGCGTCAAGCACGGCGTCGAGTTCTTCAACGAGTTCTACGTCCTCGACCTGCTGCTCAACGAGGGCAGGACGGCCGGCGTCGTCGCCTACGAGCTGGCCACCGGCGAGATCCACGTCTTCCAGGCCAAGTCGGTCGTGTTCGCCTCCGGCGGCACCGGCAAGTTCTTCAAGGTCTCCTCCAACGCCCACACCCTCACCGGTGACGGCCAGGCCCTGGTCTACCGCCGCGGCCTGCCGCTGGAGGACATGGAGTTCTTCCAGTTCCACCCGACGGGCATCTGGCGCATGGGCATCCTGCTCACCGAGGGCGCCCGCGGCGAGGGCGGCATCCTGCGCAACAAGGACGGCGAGCGCTTCATGGAGCGCTACGCCCCCGTCATGAAGGACCTCGCGTCCCGTGACGTCTGCTCCCGCGCGATCTACACCGAGATCCGCGAGGGCCGCGGCTGCGGTCCCGAGGGCGACCACGTCTACCTGGACCTCACCCACCTGCCGCCGGAGCAGCTGGACGCCAAGCTGCCGGACATCACCGAGTTCGCGCGCACCTACCTCGGCATCGAGCCCTACACGGACCCGATCCCGATCCAGCCCACCGCGCACTACGCCATGGGCGGCATCCCGACCAACGTCGAGGGTGAGGTCCTGCGCAACAACACCGACATCGTCCCGGGCCTGTACGCGGCCGGCGAGGTCGCCTGCGTGTCCGTGCACGGCGCCAACCGCCTGGGCACCAACTCGCTGCTGGACATCAACGTGTTCGGCCGTCGCGCGGGCATCGCCGCCGCCGACTACGCCAACGCGAACGAGTTCGTCGAGCTGCCCGAGAACCCGGCCGAGAAGGTCCAGGCCCTGGTCGAGGGCCTGCGCGAGGGCACCGGCACCGAGTCCGTGGCGCAGATCCGCAAGGAGCTGCAGGAGACCATGGACACCAACGCCATGGTGTACCGCACCGGCGCCACCCTGAAGCAGGCGGTCGAGGACATCGCCGCGCTGAAGGAGCGCTACAGGAACGTCTCCATCCAGGACAAGGGCTTCCGCTACAACACGGACCTGCTGGAGGCCGTCGAGCTGGGCAACCTGCTCGACCTGGCCGAGGTGCTGGCCGTCTCCGCGCTGGCCCGCGAGGAGTCCCGCGGCGGCCACTACCGCGAGGACTTCCCGACCCGTGACGACGTGAAGTTCATGCAGCACACCATGGCGTACCAGGAGGTTGCCGCCGACGGCACCACCTCCATCCGCCTCGACTACAAGCCGGTCGTCACGACCCGCTACCAGCCGATGGAGCGTAAGTACTGATGAGCACTCCGACCGTGGAGAAGCACTCGGCCGCTCTGGACGCGGTCGAGGCCGGCGCCCTCCAGCCGATCACCGTCACCTTCCGGATCCGCCGGTTCAACCCGGAGGAGCACCCGGACCCGGTGTGGGTCGACTACCAGCTGACGATGGACCCGAAGGAGCGCGTCCTGGACGCGCTCAACAAGATCAAGTGGGAGCAGGACGGCACCCTCACCTACCGCCGTTCCTGCGCGCACGGCATCTGCGGCTCCGACGCCATGCGGATCAACGGCCGCAACCGGCTGGCGTGCAAGACCCTGATCAAGGACGTCAACCCGGAGAAGCCGATCACGATCGAGGCCATAAAGGGCCTGACGGTCCTCAAGGACCTGGTCGTGGACATGGACCCGTTCTTCCAGGCGTACAAGGACGTCATGCCGTTCCTCATCACCAAGGGGAACGAGCCGACCCGCGAGCGCCTGCAGTCCGCCGAGGACCGCGAGCGCTTCGACGACACCACCAAGTGCATCCTGTGCGCCGCGTGCACGTCGTCCTGCCCGGTGTTCTGGAACGACGGCCAGTACTTCGGCCCGGCCGCCATCGTCAACGCGCACCGCTTCATCTTCGACTCGCGCGACGAGGGTGCCGAGCAGCGCCTGGAGATCCTCAACGACCGTGAGGGCGTGTGGCGCTGCCGCACCACCTTCAACTGCTCCGAGGCCTGCCCCCGTGGCATCGAGGTCACCAAGGCGATCCAGGAAGTGAAGCGGGCCCTGGTGACCCGCCGCTTCTGATCCCGGCCCGACACGCCGAAGGCCCCGCCCGATCCGTTGATCGGGCGGGGCCTTCGGCGTTCCCGGCCGGCGTGCTCAGTCGGCGTGCTCAGCCGGCGTGCTCAGTCGGCGGCCGGGGCGCGGCGGGTGGCGCGCAGGCCGCGCACACCGATGCTGCCGACGGCGATGCCGAGGACGAAGGAGGTCACCGCGAGCAGGAGGTGGACCCAGAAGAAGGCGGTGGGCTGGGAGTGGTCGCCGCCGGTGAAGGCCTGGCCGCCGGAGTCCTTCCACAGGTTCTTGACGAAGGTCGTCCAGATGATCATCGACCAGACCCCGAAGGCGGTCAGGAACCAGGAGGTGCGGCGGCTGAGCTTCATGGGGGTCCTCGGCGTGTGAAGGCGGTGTGCATCCCAGTATGCGCGGGCCGCCGATCGGCGTACGGCTGGCCCCTCCTGCGGAGGACGGGCCCCGGGGGGCGGACACCGGCCGCCGCGAGTGGGTACGGTCTGCTGGTGCCCACACCCCGTCTCACGTTCGCGCGCCTGTGTGCCGCGCTCACCGCGGCCCTCCCGGTCCTGCTCGCCGCCCCGGCGGGCGCGGCCCCGCAGCAGCCGCCCCCGTCGGCCGCGATCGGCGGCGAGCGGCTCGGGCTCCCCGGGGTCCAGGTCGCCCCGCTGGCGGGCGCCCCGCCGCTGCCCGCCGACCTCACCGGCCAGTCCTGGATAGTCTCCGACGCGACGTCAGGAGAGGTGCTGGCAGCCAGCAACCCGCACCTGCGGCTGCCCCCGGCGAGCACCCTGAAGATCCTCTTCGCGGACACCGTGCTGCCCAAGTTCGACCGCGACGCCGTGCACCGGGTGGCCGACGAGGAGATCCAGGGGATCGGCCCCGGCAGCAGCCTGGTCGGCATCAAGGAGAACCTGGACTACCGGGTCGAGGACCTGTGGCGCGGGGTGTTCCTGAGCTCCGGCAACGACGCGGTGCACGTCCTGGCCCACATGAACGGCGGCGTCCAGCGGACCGTCGCCGAGATGCAGGCCCGCGCCGACGCCCTCCAGGCACGGGACACCCGGGTGGTCTCCCCGGACGGCTACGACATGGACGGCCAGGTCTCCTCGGCCTACGACCTGTCACTGTTCGCCCGGGCCGGCCTGCGCAACGCGGACTTCCGGACCTACTGCGCCACCCGGGACGCGATGTTCCCGGGCGCCGTCGACAAGAACGGCCAGCGCGGCAGCTTCGGGATCGCCAACACCGACCGGCTGCTGGGCAGGTACCCGGGCCTGATCGGCGTGAAGAACGGCACCACCACCAACGCCGGCTCGACCTTCGTCGGCGCCGCCGAGCGCGACGGCCGCACCCTGCTGGTCACGGTGATGCACCCGGCGAGCTACCAGAAGGTGTACGACGAGACGGCCGCCCTGCTCGACTGGGGCTTCGCCGCGGCCGGCCGGGTGCAGCCGGTCGGCCGGCTGGTCGACGAGCTCCCGCCCGCCGGCAGCGAGCCGACCGGCCAGGCCGGCGGCACCGACGGCACGCCCGCGCCGCCGCCGCACCCCTCGCCCACCGCCGCACCCGCCGCGGCGCCCGCGGCGTCGGGCGGGGGCGGCGGGCTCGGCCCCGGCGCCTGGTCGGCCGTGGTGCTGGCGGCGGCCGCGGCCGGGTACGGCGCGGTGGTGCTGCGGCGCCGCCGCTCCACCGGCTGACCCCGCGGACCGGGCGGCCCGGCCTCAGCCCTGGGGCCGGGCGGTGCCGTCCTTCCCCCCGGCCCGCCGCTCCTCGTCCGTCCCGCGCTGCCCGCCCCGGGCGGCCCGCTGCGCCTCGTCGGCCTCCTCCGCCGCCTGCGCGGCGTCGGCCGCCTCCAGCAGCGCCCGCCCCTGCGCCCTGGTCCGCTCCCGGGCGGCCACCGGGTCGGCCGTCGCCGTCCAGGCCACGCAGTACATCAGCAGCCGGGAGACGAAGTTGATCCACAGCAGCAGGGCCACCGGGGTGGCGAACGCCCCGTACAGGCTCTTCCCGGCGACCGAGCCCAGGTACGAGGCGAGCAGCAGCTTCAGCAGCTCGAAGCCGACCGAGCCGATCAGCGCGCCCTGCCACAGGGCCCGCCGGCCCTGGTCGGTGATCCCGGGGAAGGGCGCCAGCAGGTAGGCGAAGAGCAGCATGTCGCACGCTATGGCGATCAGCACGCCGACGGCGGTCAGCACGTAACCGCTGCGCAGGCCGGCGGCGTCCGCGATCCGCCCGGCGAGCGTGGTCCCGGCGGCCGAGGCGGCCAGCGAGAACAGCGACACCAGGCCGAGGCCGGCCAGCACCGCCACGTCCCGGGCCTTGCGCAGGACCGGGTTCTCCTCCTCCTGGGGCAGCTGCCACAGGTCCCGGACCGAGGTGCGCATGGTGTCCACCCAGCCGAGGCCGGAGACCAGCAGCAGCGCCCCGCCGACCAGCCCGACGGTGCCCGCGTTGGCCACCAGCGCGGGCAGGTCGAGGGCGTCCGAGAGCCCCGGCAGCTGGTCGGCGATGTGCTCCTGCAGCTCACGCACCCGGCTGTCGCTCAGCGTCGCGGCGGCGATCGCCAGGCCCACCGTGAGTAGCGGGAAGAGCGCGAGGAAGCCGAAGAAGGTGACGGCGCCGGCCAGCCGGTTGCCCCGGGCGGCGGACAGGTACTCGTACACCAGGTACGGACGGCAGCGCAGCACCCGGGCCACGAGCGGGCCGACGACCGGCAGGCGGGTCAGGAAGTCCACCTACCGGTTATACCGGGATATCCCCCGAACGGGCGTCAGGTCCGCGCTACCGCTTGACGAGTCGCCGGGCCCCGGCCAGCGCGCGGACGGCCTGGTAGGCGGCGTAGCGGCCGTGGCCGAGCAGTTCGGTGCGCACGCCGTCCACCCCGGGCGGCGGCCGGTAGCCGGCCGGCCGCAGCCGGGCGCAGTGCTCGGCGGCCCGGCGGAAGTACTCCCGGCGGTCGCCGGGCGGCACCCGGCCGGGCTTGGAGACCACGGTGTTGAGGTGGTGCAGCATCCGGCCGTAGACGACCGGGCGCCAGCGGTCCAGGTCCGGGCGGCCGTCCAGGAAGGCGAAGACCAGGTCGTACTGGGCGAACACGTCGAAGTGCTTGCGGCTGGCGGTGGCCAGGATGTTGCCGCCCTCCTGGCGCTGGCGGTAGTGCACGCCGACCCGGTCGAGCAGGGTGATCCGGGCGGCGGCGAGCAGCGCCGGGTACGTCCAGGGGGTGTCCTCGTAGTAGCCGGCCGGGAAGACCAGCCGCTGCTCGGTGACGAAGCCTCGGCGGTAGGCCTTGTTCCAGACCACCTGGAGCAGGTCGAGCAGGTCGGGGCGGGCGTCGAGGTCGAAGACGTCCGGGGAGGCGGCGCCGAAGACGTGCGCCGAGGCGGCCCGGGTGATCCGGCCGTCGGCGTAGGTGCGGGCGTAGTCGTACACCAGGACGTCCGGGTCACCCGTGGCGGTGAGCCGCTCGTCGACGGCCTTCAGCAATCCGGGGGTCAGGGTGTCGTCGCTGTCGAGGAAGACCACGTAGTCCCCGGTGGCGACCTCCAGGCCCGCGTTGCGGGCCCGGCCGAGGCCGACGTTCTCCGGCAGGTGGAGCACCCGGACCCGGGCGTCGGCGGCCGCCGCCCCGTCCAGCAGGGCGCCGCAGCCGTCCGGGGAGCGGTCGTCCACCGCGATCAGTTCGAAGTCCGGGCCGTCCTGGCCGAGCACCGAGTCGAGGCACTCGGCGAGGTAGTCCTGGACCTTGTACACGGGGACGATCACGCTGAAGCGGGGCACCGGCCCAGCGTAGTGGTCCCCGGGCGGGCGAGGACCCCGGAGGTAGGATCGGGGGCGCACGTACGCACCGATCCAAGTGCGGTCAGACCCCGTACGGGCTGCCACGCTCCTCCAGAGAAAGGCCTGCGTAGCCGATGGCTCCCCGCCTCTCCATCGTCGTCCCGATCTACAACGTCGAGCGCTACCTCGTCGAATGCCTCGACTCGATCGCCGCCCAGACCTTCACGGACTTCGAGTGCGTCATGGTCGACGACGGTTCGAAGGACGGCAGCGCGGCGCTCGCCGAGGCGTACGCGGCCGGGGACTCCCGGTTCCGGCTGGTCCGGCAGGTGAACAAGGGCCTCGGCGCGGCCCGCAACACGGGCATCCGGCACATCGACCCGGACTCCGAGTTCCTGTGCTTCGTGGACAGCGACGACTCGATGCCGCCGAGCGCGTACGAGCTGATGATCAACACCCTGGACGAGACCGGCTCGGACTTCTGCACCGGCAACGTGCTGCGCTTCCGCGCCGTGGGCTACTACCAGTCCGGCGGCCACGTGAAGCCGTTCAAGGAGACCAGGCTCAAGACCCACATCACCGAGGTCCCGGCGCTGGTCACCGACCGCACCGCGTGGAACAAGGTGTACCGCCGCTCGTTCTTCGACGCGGCCGGCCTGCTCTACCCCGAGGGCATCCTGTACGAGGACGCGCCGGTCAGCGTGCCGCACCACTACCTCGCCAAGAGCGTGGACGTGCTCTCCGAGCCGATCTACCACTGGCGCGAGCGCGAGGTCGGCGAGATGTCGATCACGCAGATGCGCACCAACCCGCGCGGCCTGGTCGACCGGGTCTCCTCGGTCGAGCTAGTCCGCGCCTGGCTGACGAAGCAGACCGAGCCGCGCTTCGCCCAGTACCTGCGCTCCTACGACGAGAACACCCTCGTCGAGGAGATCCCGATGTTCTTCTCCTCCCTCGTCGAGGGGGACAGGGAGTACCGGGACGCCTACCTCCAGCACGTCGGCCGGCTGCTCCGGGCGATCGGCCCCGAGCAGGTCGGCCGGCTGCGCGCCCCGCTGCGGCTGAAGTACCACCTGACCCTGTCCAACCGGATCGACGAGCTGGTCGAGCAGATCACCTACGAGCGCGAGAGCGGCGGCGGCGTCCAGGCCCGCGGCCTGCTGCGCCCGTACGCCGACTACCCGTTCCTGCGCGGCGGGCGCAAGAGCGTGCCGGCCGGGGTGCTGAAGCTGGACAACTCGCTGGTCATCCGCAGCCGCCTGTACGACAGCGCCTGGGTGGACGGCAAGCTCCGGCTGACCGGCCACGCGTACCCGGAGCAGCTGGGCGCGGCGGGCAAGCACGACATGGTGCGCACCCTGGTGCTGCGCGAGGCCAACGGGCGCCGGGTGATCGCGGTGCCGATGAAGACGACGTACAGCCCCGAGGCCACCGCGAGCTGCCAGCACGACCTGTACAGCTGCGACTGGTCCGGCTTCAGCGTCGCCGTCGACCCGAGGAAGCTGCGCCACCGCGGCCAGTGGAAGGACGGCAACTGGCGCGTCCTGGTGGCCGGCGTGGGCAAGGGCGGGGTCTACAAGGGCCGGATCTCGGCCGGGTGGAGCGACAGCGCGCTGTACCTGCCCTCGCACTGGGTCGAGCCGGACGTACGGATCGTGCCGTGGATCCGGGACAACTTCGTCTACCTCCGGGTGGAGACGGTCAAGGCCCGGGTGACCGGCCTGGCCGTGGACGGCGACCGGCTGGAGGTCTCGGGTGCGGCCCGCTCCGGCCCCGCCTTCGCCGGGGCGCGGCTGCGGCTCACCCACACCGAGTCGGACCGCCACCTGACCTTCCCGCTGGAGCTGGGCACGCCGGTCGGCACGCTCCAGCCGTTCACCGCGGCCTTCCCGGTCGCCGAGCTGACCGCCGTCCGCGAGGCCTGGGCCGAGCTGGACCCGGTGGCCGCCGAGCGCAGCCGCGACCACTGGGAGGCCACGCTGCTTCTGGCCGACGGCAGCGTCCTCCAGCTCGCCTGGGACGACCGCAACGCGCCCGAGCGGCTGCACCTGCCGCTGAACCCGCAGGCCCCGGTCGCCGAGCGCCGGGCGCTCTACTCCAAGCCCTCCCCCCACGGGCACCTCCAGTTCACCGACCAGGTGCTCCAGCCGCTGGTGGACGAGGTGTCCGGGCGCGGCGCCGACGGCTTCCTGCTGAGCGGCTCGTTCCCGCTGCCCGGCGCGCACCGCTGGGAGCTGGTGGTCCGCCACAAGTGGCGCGAGGAGGAGCACTCCTACCCGGTGGAGATCTCGGACGGCCGGTTCCGCACCGCACTGCCCGCGGTGCCGACGGCGTCCTTCGCCGGCCGGGTGCCGCTCTCCCGGGGCACCTGGCACGTCGTCTTCCGCCCGGTCGGGGTGCCGGTGCCCGAGCTGCCGGACGCCGCCGCGCTGGTCACCCCGGACTGCTACGGCGTGCTGCCGGTCGAGGTGGAGTCCCGCGGCAAGCGGATAGTGCTGGAGCGGCGTCACCACGACTGCCTGTCGCTGGAGTCGGACTCGGTGCTGCTGCCCGAGGAGCGGGCCGGCTACCGCCAGCGCCGGCTGCAGAGCGTGGACTACCCGGCCGCCCGCCGGCTGCCGGTGCGCGACGCGGTGCTGTACCACACCGGCAAGTACGGCACGTACTCCGGCTCGCCCCGGGCCGTCCACGAGGAGCTGGTCCGCCGCGGCCTGCCGCTGGAGCACCTGTGGGGCAACGACGACATGCAGGCCGAGCTGCCGCGGAGCGCGACCGCGCTGCGCTACCGCAGCCCGGAGTGGTACGAGGCGCTGGCCACCGCGAAGTACGTCGTGACCTCCACCCACCTGCCCGACTTCTTCGTCCGCCGCCCCGACCAGGTGGTCGTCCAGACCTGGCACGGCACCCCGCTGAAGCAGATCGGCTTCGACTTCGAGAAGGTCTGGTTCACCGACTCCGAGTACCTCAGGAGCCTGGCCCGCGAGGTCCCGAACTGGAGCCTGCTGGTGGCCGGCAACCGCTGGTCCGCCCCGGTGCTGCGGCGCGCCTTCGACTACAAGGGCGAGATCCTGGAGAGCGGTTCGCCCCGCAACGACCTGCTGTTCGCGCCCGACCGGGAGAAGACCGCCGAGCAGGTCCGGGAGCGGCTCGGCCTGCCCGAGGGCAAGAAGGTCGTGCTCTACGCGCCGACCTGGCGCGAGGACCGGCGCCGGCCGCAGGGCGGCTACCAGATCGACCTGCGGATCGACCTGGAGGCGGCCAGGGCCGCGCTCGGCGACGACCAGGTGCTGCTGGTGCGCCGGCACCACCTGATGTGCGGCCAGATCCCGGGCGCCGGCAACGGCTACGTCTGGGACGTCGGCAGCTACCCCGACATGGCGGAGCTGCTGCTGATCGCCGACGTCCTGGTGACGGACTACTCGGCGAGCGTGTTCGACTTCGCGGCGACCGGCAAGCCGATCGTGTTCTTCGCCTACGACCTGGAGCACTACCGGGACAACCTGCGCGGCTTCAGCCTGAACTTCGAGGCCGAGGCGCCCGGGCCGATGCCGGCCACCTCCGAGGAGCTCGTCTCCGTGCTCGGCCGGCTGGACGAGGTCACGGCCGAGTACGCGGAACGGGCCGACGCGTTCCGCGAGGCGTACTGCGACCTGGACGACGGCAAGGCCTCCGCCCGGGTGGTCGACGCGATGCTCCGCAAGGAGTAGCCCCACCGGGAACGCGGCGGGGGGCCCCCCCCCGGGGGCGCGGGGCGGGGGCCCCCCCGGGGCCCGGGGGGGACCCGGGGGGCAGGGGCGGGTGCCCCCCCCGTGTGGCGCCCAGGGGTGCCGCGCCTGTCC